>NZ_LJCP01000009.1 GCF_001399755.1 Thiohalorhabdus denitrificans
TCCCATTCCGAACTCGGCAGTGAAAACGCGGCGCGCCGATGATAGTGCGGGGCCTCCCCGTGCGAAAGTAGGTCACCGCCAGGCATTTACGATAAGCCCCCGGGTACGCCCCGGGGGCTTTTTTTATTGGATACGCCAAAACGATTGGTACCCTTGGGCAAGGAGGTAGGCATATGGCCATGGGAAAACGGCTGCTGCTCTTGAGCGGGGTTGTCCTCTCCGGCATCGCCTGCGCCGGGGAGGATCTCGGGGGTTCCCCGGGGTTCTCCGCCCAATCGCTGAATTACCAGGAAGGCAACAAGGCTGGGGCCCAGGAGCTTCAGGTGTACCTCTCCCCCCAAGGGAAGCGGATCGAAGGGATCCCTCCCCGCGGTGTGACCATGATCGCCCCCGCCGAAGAATCCAAGCGGTGGCTGGTTGTGGAGAGGGAACGGGTATTCGCGGTGGACGCAAGCCGGGAGCAGGGGGCGCGCCTCGGCGGGCTCCTCGCCCATGAGCCCTGCCAGGGTTTCCCGGACTCCGAGCGCATCGGCTCCGGCCAGGTGGACGGGCGGGAAACCCAGAAATGGAAATGCACGCACCCCCGATTCGGCGAGGTGACCCAGTGGTTCGACGCGGAGCTGAACACGGTCATTAAGGACCGCTCCGCCAGCGGCAAGATCGAGGAGCTCCGCGATATCCGGGTTGGCCCGCAGAAGGAAGACCTGTTCCGGTTCGAGCCTGGAGACGACTATCAGCGGGTGACCCCTCTGCAGCTGTTCTGAATCGGGGGTGGGCTATGCCCAGGCTCTTTTCCGCTCCGTCCGGCCTTCCGCCGGTCCTCTTCGTCGCCGGTGCTCTCGCCCTCGTTGGTGGTGCCTCCGCCAAGGAAGAGGCGCCCTTCGCTGACGTGCACCTGCACTACAACTGGGACCACGAGGAGGTGACCTCGCCCCGGGAGGCGGCGGAAAGGCTGGCGGCGAACAATGTGGCCCTGGGGGTGGTTTCGGGGGTGCCCGCGCCCAGGGCGTTGAAGCTCCAGGAGGCGGCCGACTTCCCGGTGATTGCCCTGTTCAGCCCCTATATCCACCATCGGGGCCGGATGGACTGGTTCCGGGATGACGAGGTGGTTCGGCGCACCCGGGAGGCGCTGGCCTCAGGACGTTTCCATGGCATCGGGGAAGTCCATTTTGTGGCCAGCGTGGGTCCCCCCTGGGACAGCCCTGTCTTCCAGGGGCTGCTGGACCTGGCCCGCGAGTTCGACGTGCCGGTCCTGATCCACGCCGAATCCTCCGACTCCGAGTATTTCCGTCCCGTCTGCGAGGCCAACCCCGAGGTCCGTTTTCAATGGGCCCATGCGGGGTCGCGCCTCGGACCTGAGGAGGTGGAGGAGCTCATGGGAAGCTGTCCCAACGTGTGGACGGAGCTCTCCGCGCGAGACCCCTGGCGGTACGGGCGCTTCGCCGGGAAGGAGGGGGGGCTGGACGAGGCGTGGGTGCGTTTGTTCAAACGCTTCCCCGATCGATTCATGACCGGCTCGGACCCGGTCTGGCCGCCGGGATCGAGCATGCGGTGGGATCAGGCCGATTCCGGCTGGGAGCGCGTCGGCCAGTTCCTCGACTACCATCGGTCCTGGCTGGCCGAGCTGCCCCCGGATCTGGCGCGCAAGATCCGGCTGACCAATGCCAAGCGGTTCTATGCCCATGCCCTGGAGGGGGATAGGAACCAATAGGGCCGGGGGTGGTCTCAATGGGCAAGGGTTGGGAATCCCTGGATCTAATGATAGAATTCGGGATTCCATGGAGTTCGGCCAATCCCGAAAAGTGGGTCGCGCACCCGCTTTTTTTTATTTTAGAAGACCGA
Source organism: Thiohalorhabdus denitrificans (assembly GCF_001399755.1). Classification (NCBI taxonomy): domain Bacteria; kingdom Pseudomonadati; phylum Pseudomonadota; class Gammaproteobacteria; order Thiohalorhabdales; family Thiohalorhabdaceae; genus Thiohalorhabdus; species Thiohalorhabdus denitrificans. The sequence continues at coordinate 1,843 of NZ_LJCP01000009.1, forward strand.
GGCGGGAAATGTCGGCAACCGGGCGGGATGGGCTCATCGACATGCTGGAGCCTACGGTCCACGCCATGGGCTACGAGCTGGTTGAGCTCGAGCTGGTCGGTGGCGGGGGAAACCGGGTGCTGCGGCTGTTCATCGATGCGCCCTCGGGCGTAACCCTGGATGATTGCGCCGCGGTGAGCGAGGCGGTGGAGGAGGTCCTCGATGCGGAGGACCCTATATCGGGGGAGTACAGCCTGGAGATCTCGTCGCCCGGTGTGGACCGGCCTCTCCGGAAGGCGGACGACTATCGAAGGTTCGCCGGCGAACAGGTCAAGGTCAAGACCTTCGGGCCGATCGATGGGCAGCGGAGCTTTACCGGCACCCTGGTCGGCCTGGAGGAAGAGCAGGTGATCGTGGAGACCCCGGAGGGGCGGGCCGCCATTCCCCGGGAGCAGGTCGCCAAGGCACACCTAGTGGCGGATCTGTAGGCCAGTAACACCAGATTCGGCAGGATTGAGAGGATGCTCCGCCTATGAGTAGCGAAATCCTGATGGTGGTTGATTCGGTTGCCAGGCAGAAGGGTGTCGACAAGGACATCATCTTCCAGGCCATGGAGGCGGCCCTCACCACTGTGTCCAAAAAGAAATACGGCCAGGACAAGGCCATCCGGGTGGAGATCGACAAGGATACCGGGGATTTCCGGAGCATCCGGTACTGGACTGTTGTTCCTGACGATGCAGAGCTCGAGGAGCCCGAGCAGGAGATGCACCTGTCCGAGGCCCGCGAGCGCGACCCCGAGGTGGAGGTCGGCGGCACCGTCGAGGAGGACCTGCCGCCCATCGAATTCGGGCGCATTGCGGCCCAGACCGCCAAGCAGGTGATCCTGCAGAAGGTCCGCGAGGCCGAGCGGGACATGGTGGTGGAGGAGTACGAGGACCGGGTCGGGGAGCTGATCACGGGCGTCATCAAGCGCATGGAGCGCGGCAACGCCATCATCGACCTCAACCGGACCGAGGCCATCCTGCCCCGCAACGAGCAGATCCCCCGGGAAAATCTGCGCGCCGGGGACCGGGTGCGGGCCTACCTCTACGATGTGCGGCGCACCCAGTCGGGGCCGCAGGTGTTCCTGTCGCGCACGCACCCGCAGCTGATCGTTCGCCTGTTCGAGCTGGAGGTGCCGGAGATCGCCGAGGGGATCATCCAGATCCGCGGCGCCGCCCGGGATCCCGGATCGCGGGCCAAGATCGCCGTCTCCACCTCCGACGACCGCATCGATCCGGTGGGGGCCTGCGTGGGCCTGCGCGGGTCCCGGGTGCAGAAGGTGGTGGACGAGCTCGCCGGCGAGCGGGTGGACATCATCCAGCACACCGGCGACCCGGCCACCTTCGTCTGCAACGCCTTGTCACCGGCCGAGATCAGCCGGGTGGTGGTGGACGAGGAGCTGCACACCATCGACGTCGTGGTGAACGAGGACCAGCTTTCCCTGGCCATTGGCCGCGGCGGCCAGAACGTGCGCCTGGCCAGCCAGCTCACCGGCTGGGAAATCGACATCCTCACGGAAGAGGAAGAGCGCGAGAAGCGGAACAAGGAATTCGAGGTCTACCAGAAGCTCTTCATGGAGCAGCTGGAGGCCGACGAGGAAGTCGCCGGGATCCTCGCCGAGGAGGGCTTCAGCAGCCTCGAGGAGATCGCCTACGTGCCCCTGTCGGAGCTCGCCTCCGTCGAGGAGTTCGACGAGGAGGTCGCCCAGGAGCTGCGCACGCGGGCGCGCGATGCCCTGCTCAACAAGGCCATCGCCGAGGAGGAGCGCCTCGAATCCGAGATGGACCCCTCCCTCATGGAGGTGGAGGGCATGGACGAGGCCACCGCCCGGCGCTTGGTGAGCGGCGGGGTGAAATCCCAGGAAGACTTGGCCGATTCGGCGGTGGACGAGCTGCTCGACATCGACGGGATTACCGAGCAGCAGGCCCATGACCTTATCATGGCCGCGCGCCGGCCCTGGTTCGAAGGAGGCGAGCAGGCCTCCGGCCAAGCGGAGAGCTGAACGAACCGCATGGCGAGACCGGAGCGCCAATGCTGTGCCTGTCGGCAGACTCATCCGAAGGATGAGCTGCTGCGCTTTGTCAGCGGGCCCGATGGGGCTCCGACTCTGGATCTTCGGGAAAAGCTGCCCGGCCGCGGGGCCTATCTGTGCCCCCGCATGGAATGCCTGCGGAAGGGGCTCCGGCCCAAGGGGATTGGCCGGGCCCTCGGCTGCGGGGCGCCGTCACTCTCCGCCGAAGAGCTGCGCACCCAGGCCCTGGAGGGCCTGGGCCGCCTCCTGAACGAACAGCTGGGCCATGCCCACCGGATGGGGGCCGTGGTCTGGGGGGGCGAGCGCGTAACGGAAGCCCTGGATGCAGGGCAAGTGGACTGGATACTGGTGGCCGCGGACGCGGCCCAACGATTACTGACCGACATGAGCAGCCGGGCCGACGGGAGACGGGTATACCGGGGTCCCGACAAGGCGGAGCTGGGACGCGTCCTGGGGCCGGCGGAGGTGGGGGTGGTTGCCGTCACCCACCCCCCCATGGCGGAAAAGATTCAGGCTCTGGCGGTGCGCTGGAATCGGCTGAGAGAGGAGAATGGTGATGGGCAAGGTTAAGGTATCTACATTCGCCCGCGAGATGGGGACGTCCGACGAAAAGCTCCTCGAGCAGTTACGGGCCGCCGGAGTGGACAAGCACTCCGCTGATCAGTTCGTCAACGACGAGGACAAGCGGCAGCTGCTCGCCTACCTGCGCAAGAGCCACGGCGGTGCCGAGGAGGAGGAAGAGCCGGCCCCCAGCAAGATCACCCTGAAGCGGCGCTCCAGCCGACAGGTCAAGCAGAGCTTCTCCCACGGGCGCTCCCGCACGGTGGAAGTGGAGGTCCGCAAGAAGCGCACCTTCGTGAAGCGCCGGCGCGAGGAGGAACTGGGCGAGGAGGAGCGCGAGCCCGAGACCGTGGAGGCGGAAGCCGCCGAGCTGGAGATGGAAGGGGCGGGCGCCGGCCCCGCGGGCGTTCCCGAGGAGCAGGAGGCCCCCGCCGCGCCCGAAGAGGCCGAGGCCGAAGCCGCGGCCGAGGAGGCCCCGACCGAGGAAGAGGCCGCCCCGGCGGAGCAGGGCCCGGCGGCCCCCGCCGAGGAAGCACCGGCCCAGCCGGCGGAGCCCGCCGCGGAGCAGCCCGCGCCCCAGGAAGCGCCCGCCCCGGAGAAGGCCAAGGGCAAAAAGGGCCGCAAGGAGGCCTACGAGGAGGAGGGTCACCCCAAGGAGGAGGCCGAGGAGGGGCTCGAGTCCAAGAAGCAGCGCAAGAAGCGCGAGAAGCGCGCCAAGCGGGACAGCCGCAAGCGCGAGGATCGCCGCGGCTTCGAGCGGCCCGAGCCGCAGGTCCGCGAGGTGGCCGTCCCCGGCACCATCTCCGTGGACGAGCTCTCCAACCGGCTGGCCATGAAATCGGCGGAGCTCATCAAGCAGCTCTTCAAGATGGGCGTGATGGTGACCAAGAACGACACCCTGGACTCGGACACCGCCACGCTGGTGGTGGAGGAGCTGGGGCACAAGGTCAAGCACGTCTCCGAAGAGGCCCTGGAAGAGGAGGCACTGGCCACCGAGAAGCCCCAGGGCGAGGCCCGTGGCCGGCCGCCGGTGGTCACCGTCATGGGCCACGTGGACCACGGCAAGACCAGCCTGCTGGACTACATCCGCCGGGCCAAGGTGGCCGCGGGCGAGGCGGGCGGCATCACCCAGCACATCGGCGCCTACCACGTGGACACGGACAGCGGCACCCTGGTCTTCCTGGACACCCCGGGCCACGAGGCCTTCACGGCCATGCGTGCCCGCGGCGCCCAGGTCACCGACCTGGTGATCCTGGTGGTGGCGGCCGATGACGGCATCAAGCCGCAGACCATGGAGGCCATCGACCACGCCAAGGCGGCGGGGGTGCCCATCGTGGTGGCGGTGAACAAGTGCGACCTGCCCGAGGCCGAGCCGGAAAAGGTCAAGCAGGAGCTCTCCCAGCACGATCTGATCCCCGAGGACTGGGGCGGCGAGACGGTCTACGTCAACGTCTCCGCCAAGAACGGCGACAATATCGACAACCTGCTGGAGATGGTGGGCCTGCAGTCGGAGATGCTGGAGCTGCAGGCGGTGGCCGAAGGGCCGGCCCAGGGCATCGTCATCGAGTCCAAGCTGGACCGTGGCCGGGGCCCGGTGGCCACCATCCTCGTGCGTGAAGGCCTGCTCCAGCAGGGGGATGTCCTCCTGGCCGGCCCGGAGTACGGCCGCGTGCGGGCCCTGGTGAACGAGTACGGAGAGAACGTGGAGTCCGCCGGGCCGTCCATGCCCGTGGAGGTGCTCGGCCTCTCCGGCGTGCCCGAGGCGGGCGATGACGCCCAGGTGGTGACCGAGGAGCGCAAGGCGCGCGAGATCTCCGAGATGCGCCACCAGCGCGCCAAGGAGCAGCAGATCGCCGCCAACAAGCGGGCCAAGCTCGAGGGCATGTTCGAGCAGATGCAGCAGGGCGAGGTGGCCGAGCTGCCGATCCTGCTCAAGGCCGACGTGCAGGGGTCCGTGGAGGCCTTGCGCGAATCTTTGGAGAAGCTCTCCAACGACGAGGTCCGGGTCAAGGTCATCCACGCCCAGGTGGGCGGTATCAACGAATCCGACGTGAACCTCGCTCTGGCCTCGGACGCCATTATCATCGGCTTCAACGTGCGGGCGGAGGCATCCGCCCGGCGCCTGATCGAGCAGAACGGCATCGATGTGCGTTACTTCAGCGTCATCTACGAGGCGGTGGACCAGGTGAAGGCCGCTCTGGAGGGGCTGCTGGAACCGGAGGTCACCGAGGAGGTCACCGGCCGGGCCGAGGTGCGCGACCTGTTCCGGGTGCCCAAGATGGGCACGGTGGCCGGCTGCCAGGTGGTGGAGGGCCACGTGACCCGCAACGCCAAGGTGCGGGTCCTCCGGGACAATGTGGTGATCTACAACGGTCAGCTCGACTCCCTCAAGCGCTTCAAGGACGACGTCAAGGAGGTGCGCGAGGGCTACGAATGCGGCATGGGCATCAAGGACTTCAACGATCTGAAGCTGGGTGACGTCCTGGAGTGCTACGAGTCCCGGGAGACCGCCCGGACGCTCGACTGAGCCCCCGATCCGACGGGGCTCCGGGCCGCGATCGACACCACACGGTATTGGTCCGCCCCTCCGGCAGGCGGGGAGGGCGGCCGAAGGATGGAGCGTTGAGCCAAGAAACCTCCCGAACCCGGCGTGTTGGCGAGCTCATCCAGCAGGAGCTCGGCTCCCTGGTGCAGAACGAGCTGCGGGACGAGCGGCTGGCCTGGGTAAGCATCCTCAAGGTGGATGTGGCCCCGGACCTGAAGTCCGCCCGGGTCCACTACTCCTGCATGCCCGGCACGGAGGCCGATGCCCACCGCGAAGAGGTGCAGGAGAGCCTGGAGCGGGCCGGCGGTTACCTGCAGCATCAGCTGGGGCGGCGCCTCACCCTGCGGGCCATCCCGCACCTGTACTTTGCGTACGACGACTCCCTGGAGCAGGGCGACCGCATGAACCGCCTGCTCCGTTCGCTCCACGACGGGGAATCCGATGGCGAATGAGGTGAGCCTGGCCGAGGCGGCGGCCCGCATCGCCCAGGCCGACAGCGTGCTGCTTTCCACCCATGTCAGCCCCGACGGCGACGGCATCGGTTCCGGTCTGGGCCTGGCGCGGGGGCTCGCCGGCATGGGCAAGCAGGCGCTGCTGGGCATGGCCGACCCCGTGCCCGCCTACCTGTCCTTCCTCCCGGCCGGCGACTTCGTGCGCACCGGCCCCGGGGACGACAGCCACTGGGACGTGCTGCTGACCCTCGACTGCGGTGACTGGGAGCGCCTGGGCGACGCCCCCGGCAACCGCGGGCGCTTCGGTACGGTGATTAACCTCGATCACCACCAGTCCAACGAGCGCTACGGGGATCTGAACGTGGTGGTCCCCCAGGCCTCGGCCACGGGGCTGCTGGCCTTCCAGATGCTGGAAGAGGTGGGGGCCCCCATCGGCGCCGACGCCGCGTTGTGCCTGTACACCGCCATCGCCACCGACACCGGCTTCTTCCGCTACAGCAACACCGATGTTGCCACCTTCGAGGTGGCCACGGAGCTGGTGCGGGCGGGGGCCGTGCCGTACACGGTGCATCACGCCCTGCACGAGAACAATCCGGCCTCCCGTCTGCGCATGATGGGCGAGGCCCTGCGCCTCACGGAATTCCACGGCGACGGCCGCATCGGCATCATCCCCCTGGATCCCGGAGCGTACGAGCGGGCCGACGCCAGCCCGGACGACGCCGAGGGCCTGGTGGAGCTGCCGCGCTCGGTGGCTGGCGTGGAGGTCGCGGTGCTGCTGCGCCCCACCCTCGAGGAGGACGGCTACAAGGCGAGCCTACGCTCCAAGAAGCAGGTGGACGTGTCGCGCGTGGCCGAGCAATTCGGCGGGGGCGGGCACGCCCGGGCGGCGGGATGCCGGCTGGATCTGCCTCTGGAGCAGGCGCGGGACCGCCTGGTGGCGGCCATCCAGGAAGAGCTCAACCGGGCCGAGTAGGCGCCACCCGCCGTATTAGTCAACTCCGATCAGGATGAAAACCGTCTTATGAGCGAAGCCGTCAACGGGATCCTGTTGCTGGACAAGCCCCGGGGACTGTCCTCCAACGCCGCGCTGCAGAAAGCCAAGAAGCTCCTCAAGGCTCGCAAGGCCGGCCATACCGGCAGCCTGGACCCCATGGCCACGGGGCTGTTGCCCCTGTGCTTCGGCGAGGGGACCAAGGTCTCCAAGTTCCTCCTGGAGGCGGACAAGCGGTACTGGACCGTGCTCCAGCTGGGCCAGGAGACGGCCACCGGCGACGCCGAGGGCGAGGTGGTGGAGACCGCCCCCGTGGACCTCACCGAGGAGCAGGTGCGCGAGGTGCTGGAGCGGTTCACCGGCGAGATCGAGCAGGTGCCTTCCATCTATTCCGCCATCAAGCAGGGCGGCGAGCCCCTCTACAAGAAGGCGCGCCGCGGCGAGGAGGTGGAGAAGCCCGAGTCCCGGAACGTGGCCATCCACGAGCTGAATCTGCTGTCTTTCTCCGGGGACCGCCTGGAGCTGAATATCCACTGCTCCAAGGGCACCTACATCCGCACCCTGGCCACGGACATCGGCCGGGCCCTGGGCTGCTTCGCCTACCTGTCGGAGCTGCGCCGGACCGCTTCCGGGCCCTTCCGCGTGGAGGACGCCGTCTCCCTGGAGACCCTGGAGGCGGAAGAGGGCGAGGAGCGTAGGGCCCGGGTCCTTTCCGTGGATGCGGCCCTGACCGACTTCCCCGCCGTGGAGTTGGGGGAGACCGCCGCCTACTACCTGCTCCAGGGCCAGCCGGTGATGGTGCCCAAGGCCCCGGAAGGGCAGTTCCTGCGCCTCTACGACGACTCCGGGCGGTTCCTAGGGGTCGGCGCCACCCTGGCGGACGGCCGGGTGGCGCCCAAGCGCCTGTTCCACCTGTCCTGAAGCGGGCTTTTGCCTTGCTCCGACAGGGCCGGGAAGGCTAGAATTAGGCCTTCTTGCCCCGGTGCCCGTTACCGGGGCCTTGAAGTTTTCTCCGCCGCGCCGGATCCGCGGAGGGTCTGGACGGAATGGATTGCAACCGAGGGGTTATAGCGGCATGACCATGACCGCCGAGCAAAAGAACGACGTCATCAGCGAATTCAAGCAGCACGAGAACGACACCGGCTCCCCGGAGGTCCAGATCGCGCTGCTGACCACCCGGATCACCGAGCTGACCGAGCACCTGAAGGATCACAAGCACGACCACCACAGCCGCCGCGGGCTGCTGAAGATGGTGGGCAAGCGTCGCAAGCTGCTCGACTACCTGAAGGGCAAGGACGTCAACCGCTATCGCGCCGTGATCCAGCGCCTCGGTATCCGCAAGTAACCCCTCAGGAGGCCCCTTTGCCGCTAGAAGTCCACAAGGTAGAGCTCGAATACGGCGGGCAACCGCTTACGCTGGAGACGGGGAACCGTGCCCGGCAGGCGGACGGGGCCGTTACCGTCAGTCTCGGCGACACCGTGGTGCTGGTCACTGCGGTGGCCCGGAAGGAGGCCAAGCCGGGCCAGGCCTTCTTCCCCCTGACGGTGAACTACCAGGAGCGCACCTTTGCCGCCGGGAAGATCCCCGGCGGCTTTTTTAAGCGCGAGGGCCGTCCCTCCGAGAAGGAGGCCCTGACCTGCCGACTGATCGACCGACCCATACGGCCCCTGTTCCCGGACTCCTTCCTCAACGAGACCCAGATCGTGGCCACGGTGCTGTCGGCGGACGGGGAGAACGACCCCGACATACCGGCCATGGTTGGCGCCTCGGCGGCCCTGTCCATCTCCGGCGTCCCCTTCGAGGGGCCCATTGGCGGGGCTCGTGTGGGGTATGTGGACGGCGAGTACGTCCTCAACCCCACCTTCGCCCAGCTGGAGGAGTCCGATCTGGATCTGGTGGTGGCAGGCACCAGCGAGGCCGTCCTCATGGTGGAATCGGAGGCCAACCGGCTCTCCGAACAGACCATGCTCGACGCCGTGCTGTTCGGCCACGAGAAGATGCAGCCGGTGATCGAGGCCATCAACGATCTGACGGCCAAGGCCGGTAAGCCCCGCTGGGAGTGGCAGGAGCCCGAGCCGGACGCCGAGCTGGTGGAGCGGGTCCGCGAGGCGGTAGAGGCCGACCTGCGCGCCGCGTACGCCATTCGCGAGAAGCAGGACCGGCAGGCGGCGGTGGATCAGGCGAAGGACAAGCTCTTCGAGGGCGTGGGCGTGGATCCGGAGGAGGATCCCGACCGCGCTGGTGAGATCAAGGACCTGTTCAAGGACCTGGAGAGCCGCATCGTCCGCGAGGATGTGCTGGCCGGCGAGCCGCGCATCGACGGCCGCAGCCTCACCGACATCCGCCCCATCACCGTGGAGACCGACGTCCTTCCGCGCACCCACGGCTCGGCCGTGTTCACCCGCGGCGAGACGCAGGCCCTGGTGGTGGCCACCCTGGGCTCCGGCCAGGACGCCCAGGTGATCGACGCCTTGGAGGGGGAGAGCCGGGAGCGCTTCATGCTCCACTACAACTTCCCCCCCTTCTGTACGGGCGAGACCGGTTTCATGGGCTCCCCCAAGCGGCGTGAGATCGGCCATGGCAAGCTCGCCAAGCGCGCCCTGGAGGCGGTGATTCCCAGCCAGGAGGCGTTCCCCTACACCCTGCGGGTGGTCTCCGAGATCCTGGAGTCCAACGGCAGCTCCTCCATGGCCACCGTGTGCGGCACCTCCCTGGCCCTGATGGACGCCGGCTGCCCCATCGAGGCCCCGGTGGCGGGCATCGCCATGGGCCTGGTGAAGGAGGACGACCGCTTTGCCGTGCTCTCCGACATCCTCGGCGACGAGGACCACCTCGGCGACATGGACTTCAAGGTGGCCGGCACCCAGGACGGCGTCACCGCCCTGCAGATGGACATCAAGATCGCGGGGATCACCCGGGAGATCATGGCCCAGGCCCTGGAACAGGCCCGCGAGGGGCGTCTGCATATCCTCAACGAGATGGCCCGGGTTATCACCGGTCCGCGCACCGAGCTCTCCGAGCACGCGCCGCGGATGATCACCATGAAGGTGAAGCCCGAGAAGATCCGGGAGATCATTGGCCCGGGCGGCAAGAACATCCGCACCCTCACTGAGGAGACCGGGACCAACATCGACCTGGACGACGACGGCACGGTCTATATCTCCTCCACCGACGCGGCCGGGGCCGAGGAGGCCAAGCGCCGGATCGAGAAGACCGTGGAGGAGGTGGAAGAGGGCAAGATCTACGAGGGCCAGGTGGTCCGCATCACCGATTTCGGCGCCTTCGTGAACCTGCTGCCCGGCACGGATGGCCTGCTGCACATCTCCGAGATCGCCCCGGAGCGGGTGGAGAAGGTCACCGACTACCTCAACGAGGGCGACACGGTCCGGGTGAAGGTCCTGGAGATCGACAACCGCGGCCGGATCCGCCTGTCCAAGAAGGCCCTGGACGCCGGTTGAGCCTTCCGCCTTCCCGGGACCGCCGCGTCCGCAACGCTCCCACGGGTCCCCGATGAGCCCACCGCCGCTCCCCTGCGCGCAGCCTGAGCGCACCGAATCGGACCCCGTCCATGTCCTGGACAACGGGGTCCGGGTGGTGGTGCGTCCGGAGCCCGGGCACCCCGCTGTGGCCCTTGGGGTCTGGGTGGAGAACGGCAGCCGGTACGAGGGGCCGGGCGAGGGCGGACTGGCGCACCTCCTTGAGCATATGCTGTTCAAGGGCACCCGCGAGCGGTCCGTGCGGGACCTGGCGGAGGCCATGGACCGGATGGGCTCGGAGGTGGATGCCTGGACCGGCCGCGAGCTTACCGCCTACACGGTGGAGGTGCTCCGCGAGGACGCCCCCGAGGCCCTGCATCTGCTGGCGGAGATGACCGCCCGCCCCACGTTCCCCGAGGAAGAGCTGGCCCGGGAACGTCAAGTAGTGGCGGCCGAGGCGGCCATGGTTCGGGAGGACCCCGAGGGCTGGCTGTTCGACGAGCTGGTGGGGGAGGCCTGGCCCCGGCACCCCGCGGGGGCGCCCATCCTGGGCCTGCCCGAGGTGATCGGCGGCACCACCCGGGAGACCCTGGTTGATTTCCACCGCCGCCACTACACCGGGGGGCGCATCCTGGTGGGCGTGGCCGGGGATGTGGATCCCGAGGCGGTGGTGGAGCAGTGTGCCCGCGAATTCGGCGCGCTGCCCGCGGGGGAGCGGCCCGCCAGCCCGCCCCCCGCCTTCGCCCCGGGCAGCAGCTTCCGGCACGGCCACGTGGAGCAGGCCCACCTGGGCCGGGCCGCCCCGGGCCCCGCGCGCACCGACGGGGCACGCTTTGCCGCCGGAGTGGCCAACCACGTGCTCGGCGGCTCCGTCACCTCCCGGTTGTTCCGCGAGCTGCGCGAGGAGCGGGGGCTCGCCTACGCGGTCTATTCCGAGCTGGATACCCTCCGCGACTGCGGCCTCTGGGGGATCTACCTGGCCTGTCCGCCCGAGGAGCGGGAGCGGGCCGGGGAGCTGGTGGACGGCATCCTGCGGGGCGTGGTGGAGGAAGGCCTGGAGGCCCCCGAGGTGGAGCGGGCCCGGCACAGTCTGCGGTCGGGGCTGCTGCGCAGCGGGGAGACCCTGGAGCAGCGCCTGTCCCAGGCCGCGGGCGACGTCCTTTACCATGGCCGCCTGATCCCCCGGGAGGAGCGCTTGGACGCGCTGGAGTCGGCGGACATGCGCGCGGTGCATGAGGTGCTCCGGGATCACTGGGCCACCTACCGTGATATGGTCCTGCTTCCCCACGAGTACTAAGGGCGGTGGTGGGCATCCGCGCCTGGGTCTTGCCGTACCGGCCGTGACGGTGGCCGCCGCGGCTCCACTGCCTGAGGCTTCGTCCGATGCGGGCGCACCCCTTCCGGCTGTCCTCTGCCTCCCAGGATCGGATCCCAAGCGGCCAGCCTGCTGACCCTCTTCCCCCCTGGCCGCCCCTGGCTCGCCTGCATCCCGAAAAGGACAAAGCCGACCCCATCGGTCCGGTGGCTACGGACGGGGGGATGCCGGGTACAATTCCCCGTCGCTGGGACCCTGCCCCGCCTGGGGGCGGGTTACCGGAAACCAGCGGTCATGGGCCCCGGAAGGAGTTGGTATGCAGGGTTGGAGCTTCCTGGTGGCGGCCATCGTCCTGGAGGTGGCGGGCACCACCTGCCTCAAGCTGTCGGACGGCCTGACCCGGCTGACGCCCACGCTGCTGATGCTCGTGCTCTACGGGGTGTCCCTGGTCTGCCTCGCGATGGCGGTGAAGCGCATCGAGATCGGCGTGGCCTACGCCGTGTGGGCCGGGATGGGCACGGCCCTGATCGCCGTGATCGGCTTCGTCTTTTTCCGTGAGGTGGTGACCCCCCTCAAGATCGCCAGCATCGGGCTCATCATCCTCGGGGTGGTGGGGCTGAACCTCGGTCCCACGAGCTAACCCCTCGGGCGGGCAGCCCCTTCCCCGCCTGCTTCGGGCCGCTCCCCTTCTTGATTGCCCTCGAGAACTCTTCTTCCCCCCATCGCGCCGCACCTGCTACGTCTATCCTAATCCCCCAGGGGCGGGTACCGCGGGAATGAATCGTCCCCCCAAGCCGATGGGAGGCCAGTCCCCCCCTGGGATGAACGCCACGGGCCCGTGATTGCCGGGCTGTCGGGAGGATGTTGCGGTGTGGACACCGTCCGGAAGCGGGGACGACGGCTCGAGGCAGGTCCCCCGGCTGGGCCGGGAAGGGGGCCTTCTGGCCTCGCCCGTGGGGACGCGCAAGGAGCCCGTCGCCCCGTTCGCGCCCCTGAAGCTCCTCCTCATCTCCAACGACACCGGTCTGGTTCGGATCCTCCGGTCCATGCTGCCTGAGGGGCCGAGGGGCCGGATCCAGATGCAGACCTGCGACCGGCTGGCCGGGGCCTTGGCCCGGTTGCGCTATCAGCCCTTCGACGTGGTGGTCCTGGACCTGGTCCTGCCCGATTGCCGCGGTCTCCCATCCATCCAGATCCTGTCGCGTTCCTTCCCGGAGATGCCCCTGGTGGTCCTGACCGAGTCCCCTGGCGAGGTCTCCGGGCAGGAGGCCCTGGAGGCCGGGGCCCAGGACTACCTCCAGAAGGGCCTCATGGACGCCGAGGTCCTGGTCCGGACGCTGCGATTCGCGGTGCACCGGCAGCGGAGCGCCTCCGCCCTCAAGGACAGCCAGGAGGGCCTCCGCGACCTGGTGGAGAATCTGCCGGATGGGGTGGTGCTGTACAACCAGCACGGCATCACCTTCGCCAATTCCGCGGCCATGGAGCTGTTCGGGGTCGCTTCGCTCATGGAGGTAAAGGGGCGGGAGGTGACGGAGTTCCTGCGCTGCCCCCAGGACCCCGACCTGGGGAGACGCCTGGAACGGATCGCGGCGGGCGGCTACCCCCGCCGGCTCTACCAGGAAGCCGAGTGTGTGGGTGACGCCCGCCGGGGCGAATCGGTGTGCCAGGTTATCGCGGCCCCTCTTCCCCAGAGCCGGGAGGCCCAGGGGCAGCTGGTCCTGCGGGATATCTCCTACCGCAAGCGCGCCGAGCAGTACCAGCGTCTGGCTACGTCGGTCCTGGAGGCCGCCCCCGGGGCCATGATGGTGCTGGATGCGCGGGGCAAGGTGGAGGGCGTGAACCGGGCCTTCCTGGCCATGACGGGCTATGCGGAGGGGGAGGTTCTGGGCCGGGACAGCCGGTTCCTCGGGGTGGCGGGGCAGGGAACGGAGCTCTTCCCGGGGATCGCCCGATGCGTTCGCGAGCAGGATGGGTGGCAGGGGGACTTCTGGGTCCTGGAGAAGGACGGCGGTGGGTTTGTGGCGCCCCTGACGGTTACGCCCATCCGGAGCGACCAGGGGCGGGTCACCCACTATGTCGGGGCCTTCGGCGGCCCCGAGGGGCGGGAGGGGGCGTCCCCGCCTTCCAGGTATCCGGCCCATCACGATCCCGAGACCGGGCTGCCCAATCTGGGCCTCCTCCATGACCGGATCGTCCGGGCCCTGGCGGATCGCCACCGGGAGCCCCCCGGCCGGGACCGAATGGCCCTGCTGCTCGTGGGCCTGGAAAGGGGGGGACGGGCCCCGGCTGGCAAGGCCCTGGAGCGGGACGTCTGGCCGGAGATCGCCCGCCGGGCGCGGGAGACCCTGCGTTCGGGGGACACGGTGGCCCGGGCCGGGGAGTGGGAGCTTGCCGTCCTGCTGGAGAACCTGCCGGGCCCGGACATGGCGGAGGACCTGGCCCGCCGGCTGATCCGGCGCCTGACCCGGCCCGTTACCCGCGAGGACGGGGAGCCCGCGCCCAAGCTCCGGGCCCGCGTCGGCATCGCCCTCGCCCCGGAGCACGGCGAGCAGGCCCATCAGCTGCTCCACCGGGCGGACGAGGCCCGCGACGCCGCCCGCGGCTCCGGCGCCCGCTGCTACGCCCTCTCCTGCCCCGTTCCGTCCGGACCGGAGCCGCGGCGCACCTAGAAGCGGTCCTTCCACTCCCGGATGGCGGCGAAGACGCTCACGGGATCGTCTCCGGCGGCGCCCCGGGCCTGGGCGGCCTCCTGCACGACGCGCTCGCGAACGCGCAGGAAGGGGTTGGTCCGCTTTTCCGCCCCGATGGTGGAGGGCAAGGTGGGCTGGCCCCGCTGGCGCTGCTCCTCCGCCCACCGCAGCTTCTCCTCGACGTCCGGGTTGTCCGGCTCCACGGCGCGGGCGAATTCCAGGTTCTTCAGGGTGTACTCGTGGCCGCAATAGACGCGCGTGGTGTCGGGGAGGCCGGCGAGGCGGGAGAGGCTGGCTTCCATCTGCTCCGGGGTGCCCTCGAACAGCCGCCCGCAGCCGGCCACGAACAGCGTGTCCCCGGCGAAGACCAGCTCGTCGTCGGGGAAGACGAAGGTGGTGTGGGTGCGGGTGTGGCCGGGGATGTCCCACAGGACCCCCGCGCGGTCCAGGCCCGCGGGGGTGACCCGGTCCCCGTCGTACATGGGATGGGTCAGGCCGGGGATGCGGTCGCGGTCCTCGGCGGCCCCGTAGACGGGCAGGTCGTAGGCCTTCTGCAGCTCCCGGTTCCCGCCCACGTGATCGGGGTGGTGGTGGGTGTTGAAGATGGCCACCGGCTGCAGGTCGTGCTCCCTCAGGTAGCGGATCACCGGCTCCGCCTCGGCGGGGTCGATGATGGCCACGTTGCGCCCGTTGGGGGAGTGCAGCAGGGCGACGTAGTTGTCCCGTAGGGCAGGGATCAGGACCACGGGGGTGTCCATGAACGTTCCTCTCGGGTTGGGAAACCGGGGCAAATCCCCGACAATGGTTGCCGGTGGCCCCCTACCTGTCAATCGGAGGCCAAGGTGGCGTGGCACGATGGTCCCCTTGGACGGTCCCTCATGGAGGCCGAGACCGACCTGCTCCGGCGGATGCTGGCCGACCTGCCGCCCGTGCAGGACGCCCTCGCCATCGCCCCGCAGGTCTACGCCCCCATCTACGACCATCTGCGGCGGCGCAGCCGCCGCCCCAACCTACTGGTGCCCGCCAGCGGCGAGGGGCTCGGCGGCGACCCCGGGACCACCCCCCGGCCCGATACCCTGGTATGGGGGATCCCCGAGGCTCTGCCCTATCCCAGCGGCCGCATGGACCTCCTGGTTCTGGTCCACCCGCTGGAGTTCTCCCGTTCCCCCTACCAGATCCTGGCGGAGGCGGAGCGAGTGCTCGCCTCCAACGGGCGGCTGATCGTCCTGGTGTTCAACCCGCTGTCGCTGTTCGGGGTGGCCCGCTCCTTCCACCGCTGGCCGCACCCCAACTCCCCGTGGGCGGGGCGCTTCTACCCCGGGTTCATGGTGCGACGCATGCTAGAATCCACGGGCCTCGTCCACGAGCGCAGCCGGTACCTCTTCTACCGCCCCCCGGTCGATCGGGAAGCGGTCCTACGGGCCACGCGCGTCCTGGAGCAGCTGCCCAAGAGGCAGCGCCTGCCCCTCGGCGGGGTGGCGTGCATCCAGGCCCGCAAGGAGGAGGCCGGGCTGACCCTGCTCGGGCCCGCCTTCCGGGAGGAGCTGAACCAGGTCCGCCCCGGGGGGCTGCCCGCCTACACCTTGGAAAGGATGCATGGCCCGCGACGATACCGTTGAGCTGTTCACCGATGGCGCCTGCCGCGGCAACCCCGGTCCCGGGGGCTGGGGGGCGCTGCTGCGCCACAAGGGACGGGAGCGGGAGCTCTACGGCTACGATCCCGACACCACCAACAACCGCATGGAGCTCACCGCCGCCATCCGCGGCCTGGAGGCGCTCAAGCGGCCCTGCCGGGTGGACCTGACCACCGACTCCCAGTACCTACGCAAGGGCGTGACGGAGTGGATGGCGAACTGGAAGAAGCGCGGCTGGAAGACGGCCAGCAAGAAGCCGGTGCAGAACCGCGACCTGTGGGAAGAGCTGGACGCCCTCCTGCAGAAGCACGACGTCACCTTCCACTGGATCCGGGGCCATAGCGGCCACGCGGAGAACGAGCGCGCTGACGGCCTGGCCAACCGCGCCATCGACGAGGCCCAGAGCAAGATAAAGTAAGGAGCCGGCCATGCTGCGTCAGATCGTGCTCGACACCGAGACCACCGGCCTCGACCCCCAGAACGGCGACCGGGTCATCGAGATCGGCTGCGTGGAGATCGCCGGACGCCGGCGCACCGGCCGGGTGTTCCACCGCTACGTCAATCCCGAGCGCTCCATCCCCGAGGACTCCACGGCCATCCACGGCATAACCGACGCCGATGTGGCCGATTGCCCCGTGTTCGCCGAGCTGGCCCAGGAGCTCTTCGAGTTCCTGGACGGGACGGAGCTGGTGATCCACAACGCGCCCTTCGATGTGGGCTTCCTGAACATGGAGCTGCAGAGGGCCGGCTGGCCGCGCCTGGAGGACCACTGCCAGATCCTGGACACCCTCCAGGAGGCCCGCCACCGGCATCCGGGCCAGAAGAACGACCTGGACTCCCTGTGCGGCCGCTACGAGGTGGACAATAGCCGCCGGGACAAGCACGGGGCGCTGCTTGACTCGGAGATCCTGGCGGATGTCTTCCTCGCCATGACCGGCGGCCAGGAGGATCTGGCCCTGGCCGCCGAGGAGCCCTCCCCGGCGAGCGCCGCCGAGCGGCTCCTGGCCCCCGAGGAAACCGGCCAACGCGAACCCTTGCCGGTGGTGGAGCCCTCCGCCGAGGAGTGGGACGCCCATCGCCGGCTCCTGGAGCGAATCCAGGAGGCCTCGGGGGGATGCCTGTGGCTGGAGCGGGAGGATTCCGGCGCCCGTTGACGGCCATCAAGGCAGGGGGCTCCGGCGGGCGGCACCCTGATCCGGTGCCCCGATAGCCATTCTAAACCTGGAGCCGGATCAGCATGGCCCGATCCCCCGACGCCCGAGCCGAGCGCCCCGTCCTCCTGCGCGAGCCCTACCGCCTGTTCTTCCCCGCGGGCGCCCTCTACGCCCTGATCGTCATGCTGGGCTGGGGGCTGTGGCTGCTGTACCTGCAGGGGCTGGGGCCGGGCGTGCCCGCGCCGACGATTCCCCCCGGCTGGCTGCACGGCCATACCCTGGTCTGGGGGGTCCTCCAGCTCTTCATCTTCGGCTTCATCCTTACCGCCCTGCCGCGGCAATGCCGCCACCCCGACGAGATCCCGCCGCGCCGCTGGATCGCCCTGCTGGTGGCCTTCGGTGTGGCCCAGGGCGGGATCTGGCTCGGGGCCCTGGGTGGCTGGGCGGGCCTGGCGGCCGGGGCGGCGGCGCTGGGCGGGCTCCTGGTCCTTGCGACCGCGCTGGGACTGGGCCGCTGGGTGCCCGATGCCGGCAATCCCCATCAGCCCCGCTACGCCATCCTCGCCCTCGGCCTTTCCGGCGTCGCCGCCCTGACCGACGCCGTCGCCTGGGGGCTGGGTAACGCCGCCCTCCACGGGTGGGCAGTGCGGGCGGGGCTCTACGCCGAGGTCGGGCTCGCCCTGGCCCTGCTGCACCGGCTGCTGCCCATGTTCGCCCGTAACGCCATCCCCGAATACACGGGCGCCCAGGGCCCCCGCTTCCTGCCCGTGCTGGCCGCGGGGATCGGAGTACGCCTGATCCTGGCCGGGGTCCCTGGTGCCGTCCCGGGGCTGTTGGGCGGGGCGGTGGACCTCTTCCTGGCGGCCTGGGTGGCGCGGGAGGCCTGGCGCTGGTCGCCCGCCACCGCGCTGCGCCGCTGGCTGGTGGGGGCCAAGCTGGTGCCGGTGGCTTGGTTCGTCCTGGGGCTGGTCATGAGCGGTCTGGTGGCGTGGGGGATGGCCTGGCCCGACGCCGGGCGCGCCTGGGTGCACGCCCTCGGCCTGGGCGGCATGGCCTCCCTGGCGATGGTGTTCAGCACCCGGGTGAGCCTGGGCCACGCCGGCCAGCCCCTGGATCCCGGGCGCCTCCTGCGGGCGGCCCTCTGGCTCCTGCAGGGCGCCGTGCTCGCGCGCCTGCTCGCCCCCCTCTGGACGCCGGCGGGGCAGGGCGGCATGATAGCGGCCACGCACTGGGCCGCCTGGCTGTGGCTGGCGGCCTTCGCCATCTGGCTGGTGCGGCTGCTGCCGCGCATGGCCGAGCATTCCTGACCCCTCAACGCCGGCGCCACCATGAGCCACGTCGAACCCCGCTGGGATTTCCACCCCGTCCCCGACCCCGTGGCCGGCCTGGAGGCCGCCTACCAGGGTATCCACTTCGAGCTGCTGGCCTACGGCAACCCCCGCCTGAACGAACGCCTGGAGGTGCGGGCGGAGGGCCCCGAGACCCGCGAGGGCTGGCACCGGGTGCTGCTGGTGACCCCCTGGACCGCCATGCGGGTGTACCTGCCGCAGGACCCCGCCCATCCGTCCGGGCTGCCCGAGCCCGGGAGCCTGGAGGTGGAGGACGACGGCCGGGTGGTCACCGGTTGCGAGGTGGAGCTGGTCTTCGACGGGGCGGTGCGCGCCCTGGAGGTGGCCCACGATCCCCGCGTGGGCCACCATTTGACCGAAACCCTGCTGCCCAGCATGGGGGCCTTTCAGGACACGGAGGAGGCCCTGGGCTGGGCGCGCGAACGGGCCGCCCACCGGGACGGGCAGGGGGGGGCCGCGGGGGCGTCCGCCCCTGCCGAGCCGCGCCGGGTAAGCCGCCGGGATTTGTTCCGGGGGCTGCTCGGCCGCCGGTAGGCTCGGGGCATGGCCGCCGCTCCCGAGGAGTTCCCCACCGACCCTGCCGCCGCCCGGGAGGTGCAGGAGGGGCTGCGGCAGCGGGTGCGCCTCGAGCCTTACCACGGGCCGGTGGAGCGGGTGGCCGGGGTCGACGCCGCCTTCCTCGGCGATCAGGTGGTGGCCGTGGTGGTGGTGCTCCGCTTCCCCGAGTTGACGGTGGAGGAGGAGGCGGTCGCCGTCCGTCCCGTTCCCTTCCCCTACGTGCCCGGCCTGCTGTCCTTCCGCGAGGGACCGGCGGTGCTGGAGGTCTTTCGAGCCGTCGCCAATCCCCCCGATCTGATCCTGTTCGACGGGCAGGGCATCGCCCACCCGCGGCGCCTTGGCATCGCCGCCCACCTGGGCGTGCTCCTGGACCGCCCGGCCATCGGCGTGGCCAAGTCCCGGCTCACCGGGACCTTTGACGAGGGGGCGCTGGGCGCGGAGAAGGGCGCCCGCGTGCCCCTCACCGAGGCGGGGGAGGTTCTGGGGGCGGTGGTGCGCAGCCGCACCAACGTCCGGCCCCTGTTCGTCAGTCCCGGGCACCGCTGCGACGCGGACTCAGCCGTGGACTGGACGCTGGCCTGCTGCACGCGCTACCGCCTGCCCGAGCCCACCCGGCTGGCCGACCGCCGGGCCGGGGAGCACAAGCGGGAGAGGAGATCCCATGGCTGAGATGCATCGCTTGCTGGAGATCATGGCCCGCCTGCGGGATCCCGAGGGAGGATGCCCCTGGGACCGCCAGCAGACCTTCGGCTCCATCGTCCCCCACACCCTGGAGGAGGCCTACGAGGTGGCCGACGCCATCGAGCGGGCGGACTGGGAGCACCTCCCCGCCGAGCTCGGCGATCTGCTCTTCCAGGTGGTCTTCTACGCCCGGCTCGGCGAGGAGGCCGGCCGCTTCGACTTTCGGGACGTGGTGGAGGCGGTGAGCGCCAAGCTCGTGCGCCGGCACCCCCACGTCTTCGGCGCCGCGCGGGTGGACTCCGCCGAGGAGCAGAGCCGGGCCTGGGAGGCCCACAAGGCGGAGGAGCGGGCGGCCCGGCGGCACGAGGCGGAGTCGGGCAGCGCCCTGGATGACGTCGCCCGCACCCTGCCGGCGGTCCAGCGCGCCGGCAAACTGCAGGGGCGGGCAGAGCGATCGGGCTTCGAGTGGCCCCGTGACGAGGACCTGTTCGCCAAGGTGGACGAGGAGCTCGACGAGCTGCGCCACGAGGTCCGGGAGGCGGCCCCCCGCGAGCGGGTCGAGCACGAGGTGGGGGACCTGCTGTTCGCCGCTGTGGGCCTGGCGCGCCGCCTCGGCATGGACCCGGAAACGGCCCTGCGCCGTTCCAACGAGCGCTTCGAGCGCCGCTTCCGACACATGGAACGGACCCTGCAGGAGGAGGGCCGGGGCATCGGGGAGACGGATTTCGCCGAGCTCAAGCGCCGTTGGCAGGGGGCCAAGGCGGCCACGGATGGGGACGCGGAGTGACGGAGAAATAGGGGGGCCGGCGAGGGCCGCCCTTCACCGGGTTGAAAACGGTTGGCTTTGGAGAGCGTTGGGGGTATGGTAGCTACCAGGATGGAATGACCCTATGGTGCATACCCTGCTGCTAAATCGCGGAACACGTCCCATTGCCTGGGCAACCTGGCAAGAGCTGGTAATACTCCAGTGCCGGGGCCTGGTCCAACAGCGCATGGGCGACATCGTTTACCGCGTGCACGGCGGGGTCTCCCGGGAAACCGGGGAGCGCAGCATGGTGGAGGTGCCTTCCATCGCCGTGGTGGCCGAGGCACGGCACCCCGGCGACCGGGTTCCCCTCCCCAGGCGCGAGAACCGCGAGCTCTACCAGCGGGACGAGTGGACCTGCCTCTACTGCGGCGGGCGGTTCGACCGCCGTGAGCTCTCCCGCGACCACATCCATCCCCTCTCGCTGGGCGGCGTGGACCGCTGGGAGAACGTGGCCACGGCCTGCCGCCGCTGCAACCGCCTCAAGGGCGGGCGCACCCCCGAGGACGCCCGAATGCCCCTGCTGGCGGTCCCCTACGCGCCCGTCCACGCCGAATGGATGGTCCTCACCGGCCGCAACATCCGGGGCGATCAGATGGAGATCCTCCGCGCCCACCTGCCCCGCAGCAGCCCTCTGCGCCGGAATACCCCCCGCGTCGCCTGAGATTGTTTCCCCCGACGGGCCCGACGGTGCCCGGTTTCCTTGAAGGCACTCGTTCGGGCGCTGCGGCCCCCTAGAGCGGCAGCGTGTAGGCGGGCAGCAGGCCGTGGGCGTGCGCCTCGGCGATGGCCCGCAGGGCGATGTAGGCGAGCACGAAGGCGCTCGCGTCGGCCAGCGCCTTGCGGAAGTAGCGCGGTGAGGTCTCCACCCACTCGGGCTCCTGCCAGCCCTGCCCGAGCCGGGGCCAGAAACGGGGCACCTCTTCCCGGTAGCGCCGGAAGGCCTCGGGATGCTTTTGCGCCAGTTTCTCCTCCTCACTGGCGAGCACACCCGGGTAATAGAGGGCGAAGGCCGCCACCAGCAGGACCAGCAGGATGGGGTTGGCGGTGGTCAGACCGAGGCCGAGGGTCGCCAGGAAGCTGAAGAAGTACAGGGGGTTGCGGGTGACCCCGTAGGGGCCTTCCCGGACCAGATCCGTGTTCTTGCGGCCGCCGATGAATAGCGTCGACAGCAGCCGCCCGAAGATGCCCGCCACCACCAGAAGCAGGCCGATCCAGGCGCCCCCCAGGACCAGCCAGGGCTCGTGGGCCAGCGGGCTCTGGGTGAAGAGGGCCATGAAGATGACTAGCACGGCCACCCCGGCGCTCAGGCGGCGCCGGGTACGGGTGCTGTGCAGGGTGTTCGGTTGGGCTTGTTGCGCCCCTCCAAGGGCCATAGGTTCCCCTCGCTGGCTTGACGGTGCGTTCCTGGCGGCGGGCAAATTTCAACCATCCCGCGGATTTTTGCAACCCTTTCCTGCCGTGTGCGCCGGAAGCGGGGCCGCGGCCCGGGAGCGGCTGCAACCCATGGCGCTCCCGGGAATCCAAATAGTGTACGGCTCGGAATGGAGGCAGCCATGCACTATGCGGACCTTTTGCTTCATATCGACGAGCCCCTGGATGAGGGGTCGGCGGAACGGCTGACCGGGGTGCTGGAGGGATTGCCGGGGGTGGCGGGAGCGCGGCACGACCCCCACCGCGAGCACCTCTTTGTCGTGGACTTCGACCCCGGGGAGATCGCCCCCATGGGGGTCCTGGAGGCGGCCCGGCGGGCCGGATACCACGGCGAGCTGGTGGGGCTCTAGCCCTTTCCCCGTTCGGGCGGGCCCCGTTCCAAGGGCCCGCCCGCCGGAAGGCCGCTACACCCCGCTTCCCTCGGCGACGCCCGTGCTCCAGCCCGTGCGGGCCGGCAGCTCGGCCAGATCCAGTCGCTCCGCCGGACGGGGCCGGAGCACGCCCTCCCGGCCGCGGTTCTGCGCCAGCTTCTCGGCCAGGGTCTCCATGGGCGCCTCCTCACCGTGCACTACCGCCACCGCGGGGCCGCCGGAGAACTCCGCGTACCAGCGCCGCAGCCCGTCGCTGTCGGCGTGGGCGGAGAAGCCGCCCACGGTGTGGACCCGGGCCCCCACCTTGACGGGCTCTCCCCAGAGCTCCACCTCCCGCGCGCCGTCCACCAGGCGCCGTCCCAGGGTGCCCCGCGCCTGATACCCCACGAACACCAGATGGGCCGCGTCCCGCCACAGGTTGTGCTTCAGGTGGTGCTTGATGCGTCCGCCCGTGCACATGCCGCTGCCGGCGATGATGATGGCCCCGCTCCGGATGCGGTTGATGCCCATGGACTGCTTGGGCGTGCGCGTCATCTGCAGGTTGGGCAGGGCGAAGGGGTTGCCGCCGTTGCGCTGGCTGCGGTTGGTGGCCTCCCGGTCGTAGACCTCCTGGTGCTTGGTGTACACCTGGGTGGTTTCGATGGCCATGGGGCTGTCCAGGAAGACGGACCAGTCGTCCAGCCCCCATTCCCGATAGTGCTTGCCGAAGGCGTAGAGCAGCTCCTGGGTCCGGCCCACGGCGAAGGCGGGGATGAGGATGTTGCCGGCCTCCGCCCGGGCCTCCTGGAGGATGGCGCCCATCTCCTGCCAGGTGGCCGCCCAGGAGCGGTGCAGGCGGTCTCCGTAGGTGGACTCCATGACCACCAGGTCCGCCTCCTCGATGCCCTCGGGATCGCGCAGGATGGGGGAGCCGCGATGCCCCAGGTCCCCGCTGAACACCAGCTTGCGCCGCTTCCCGTCCTCCTCCAGCCACAGCTCGACGATGGCCGACCCCAGGATGTGGCCGGCGTCCCGGAGGCGCAGCCAGACCCCGGGCAGAATGCGGCGGGTCTCCCCGTAGTCAAGGGCGCGGAAGTGGCGCATGGCCCGCTGCGCCTCCTTGACGGTGTAGAGGGGCTCCACGGGCTCCAGGCGCCGGCGGGCCCGCTTGCGGTTGACGGCCTCCGCCTCCCGTTCGTTGAGGTTGCCGGCGTCCTTGAGCATGATGCGGCACAGGTCGCGGCTGGCGCGGTGGGTGTAGATGGGCCCGTGAAAGCCCGCCTGCACCAGCAGGGGAAGCCGGCCGGAGTGGTCAAGGTGGGCGTGGGTGAGGACCACGGCGTCGATGCGGTCGGCCGCGAAGGGGAAGGGCTCCCGGTTGCGCTCCTCGTCCTCCGGCGCGCCCTGGATCAGGCCGCAGTCCACCAGGAGGCGCCTGCGGCCAACCCGGATCAGAAAGCAGGAACCCGTGACCTCGCGCGCCGCGCCCAGGAACTGGATGTCCATGGGGTCAGCCCCGCGCCGGGCCGGCGTGGGGGCGCCGGGCGCTTCCGCGGCCCGGAAGGGCGGAGTAGGGATACCGGGGCCCCACGGCTCGGGACGCGGAAGGCGAAAAAATCGCTTGGCGCATGGCTTCCCTCTGGTGCTGGGTGAATCTCGCGGCGCGCGCGGCCCAGGGTACCAGAGGGGGAACGGTCTCAGCGTTGCCGGCGGGTGCTGCGCGCGCTGCGCCTGCGGCGGGGTCGGCGCCGGGACGGCTCCTGGCGCAGGCGTCGGCGGCGATGAATGGTGCGGGACACGGGGTGGCTGCGCTTCATAGGGTTCCCTCCTGGCGTTCGGACCCGTTCCGGGCTCTGGAGGGGTCCATTCCGGACCGAGCGGATTGCAGTTTGTTTACGGCCCGGAAAGGAGCGCCCCGGGAAACCGGGGCGCGCTGCACGGCGTATCGCGTGCCGGCCTCAGGCCGGGGCGGTGCTGCCGGAGCGTTGCTTCTTGCCGGCGGCACCGGAGCCTCCGGCTGCGCTTTCCGGCAGGGCGTTGAGGACGGTGGCCGCCAGGTCGGCCTGCCGGTCGGTGTCCAGGTCCCGGATCTCCCGCTCGAAGCGGATCCCCAGGTCGTCGGCCACGCGGCCCAGGGCCTCCTCGTTGTATTTGATGCCCGGATAGTAGCGCCGGGTAATCAGATGCAGCTTCATCTTGATGAGGTCGCTCTCGCAGACGCACATACGTCACCTCCTCGTGAGGCGGGGAAAATTCCAGAATGCGCCGCCACCGGGACGGGATCAAGGCGGGGTAACCCTTCGTCAGGCGGGCGGCGGGCGTTACAATAAGAGCCTTTTTGCGCGGGGGTAGTCATGGCAACGGTGCAGCTGGATGCCCAGGAGCTGGCCGTCACGGCTTGGTTCGTGGAGAGCGCGGTGGTCTCCCTGAAGGAGTACCTCGAAGAAGAAGGGGAGGAGGCGGACTCGGAAGAAGGAATGGAGTCCGCCATGCGCGTGCGTGATCTCTCCCTCCTCGAGGAGGTCCGGGCCGCCCTCCAGGGCGGGCCCGGCCAGACCGAGGGCGCGGCCCTGGAGCTTACCCCCGAGCAGCTGGAGCGTCTCGGCCGGCTGGCCGACGACGCCGCCGCCCTTTGCCGGGGGGAGCGCCCCCGGCCAGAGATGCAGGAAATGCCCCTTCCACCGGACGCCGGGGCGCTGGCCCACACCCTGGAGGGCCTCCGCGATCGGCTCCGCGCCCATCCCCAGCACCCCGAACCGGACGCCTGAGTCGGTTCCCCACAACGAGCAGCGAGGCACGACGCATGAGCCGCGAGGCGGACTATTGGATCGACAAGCTCGGCATGACCGCGCACCCGGAAGGCGGGTACTTCCGGGAGACCTTCCGGGCCCCGGAGCGGATCGGGGACTCCCAGCTCCCCGAGCGGTACGACGGTGACCGCGCCTTCAAGACGGCCATCTACTTCCTGCTGAAAAGCGACCAGATGTCCGCTTTCCACCGCATGGAGTCCGACGAGCTCTGGTTCTTCCACGCCGGCAGCCGCACGGCCATCTACTGCCTCCATCCCGGCGGCGAGCGCGAGGACATCCACCTGGGCCCGGACCCGGAGGCGGGTCAGGAGCTGCAGGCCGTCATTCCCCGCGGCACCTGGTTCGGGGCGGAGGTGCTGGAGCCCGAAAGCTACGTGCTGGTGAGCTGCACGGTGGCCCCCGGCTTCGAGTTCGACGATTTCCGCCTGGGCGGACGCGCGGAGCTGCAGGAGCGCTTCCCCGACCACGCCGCCCTGATCGACCGGCTGACCATCGAGCCCTAGCGAGGATTACCCATGAGCGACGACGGGCAGCGACCGCCCATGCTGGGGGTGATCGGCGGCAGCGGGGTCTACGACATCACGGGGCTGGAGCAGGCCCGCTGGGAGCAGGTGGAGACCCCCTTCGGCGACCCCTCGGACCACATCCTGGTGGGCGAGCTGGAGGGGCTTCCGGTGGCCTTCCTGCCCCGCCACGGCCGGGGGCATCCCCTGCCGCCCAGCGGCGTCAACTACCGGGCCAACATCGACGCCCTCAAGCGCCTGGGGGTGACCGACGTCCTGTCCCTGAGCGCGGTGGGCTCCCTCCGCGAGGAGCTGGCCCCGGGCACCTTTGTGCTCGTGGACCAGTTCATCGACCGCACCATCGAGCGGGACAAGAGCTTCTTCGGCCCGGGCCTGGTGGCCCATGTCTCCATGGCGGAGCCGGTCTGCAACCGCCTCGCCGACCTGGTGGAACGGGTAGCGGTGGAGGAGGAGCTGCCGGTACGGCGCGGCGGCACCTACCTGGCCATGGAGGGGCCGCAGTTCTCCAGCCGCGCCGAGTCGGAGATGTACCGCGCCTGGGGCTGCGACGTGGTGGGCATGACCAACATGCCCGAGGCCAAGCTGGCTCGGGAGGCGGAGCTGTGCTACGCCACCGTGGCCATGGTCACCGACTTCGACTGCTGGCACCCCGACCACGGCAACGTGGAGGTGGCGGACGTCATCCGCGTGCTCCAGGCCAACGCTAGCAAGGCCCGCTCCCTGGTGGAGGCCGTGGCCGAGAGCTTCGGGCACCGTCCCGACCCCTGCCCCCAGGGCTGCGACCGCGTCCTGGACACCGCCCTGATCACCATGCCCCAGGCCCGCGATCCCGAGAGGCTCCGCTGCCTCGACGCTGTCGCGGGCCGTGTCCTGACCAACGATACGGAGTAGTCATGAGCCAGAACCAGGCCCTTCGGGACCGGGTCCGTTCCATCCCCGACTATCCCAAGCCCGGCATCGTCTTCCGCGACATCACCACCCTGCTGCAGGATCCGGCGGGCTTCCGCGAGACGGTGGATCGGCTGGTGACCCCCTTCGGCACCCACGAGGTGGACAAGGTGGTGGGCGTGGAGGCGCGCGGTTTCATCATCGGCGGCGCGGTGGCCCACCAGCTGCACGCCGGCTTCGTTCCGGCCCGCAAGATGGGCAAGCTGCCGTGGGAGACGGTGAGCGCCGAATACGAGCTGGAGTACGGCACCGACGCCATCCAGATGCACACCGACTGCATCGACAAGGGCGAGCGGGTGCTGCTCGTGGATGACCTCATCGCCACCGGGGGCTCCGCCGGCGCCGCGCTGGATCTGGTGGAGCAGGTGGGCGGCGCGGTCGTGGGCTGCTCCTTCGTCATCGATCTGCCCGATCTGGGCGGCAGCACCCGGCTGCGCGAGCGCGGCTACCAGGTCTCGGCGCTGATGGAGTTCGAGGGCGACTGAGGTGCGCATCGACGGCACCCCCTACCGCGCCATCTGGCTGGCCGAGGACGGCTGGTCGGTATCCATCATCGACCAGACGCGCCTGCCCTGGGACTGGGCGGTGGCCCGCCTCACCACCGCGGAGGAGGCCGCCGAGGCCATCGAGACCATGCGGGTGCGCGGCGCCCCGCTGATCGGCGCCACGGCCGCCTACGGCCTGTGCCTGGCCCTGCGGATCGACGCCTCCGACGCCGCGCTGGAGGCGGCCCATGACCGGCTGCTGGCCACCCGGCCCACGGCCGTGAACCTGCGCTGGGCCCTGGAGGCCATGCGGGAGCGCCTGCGGGCCCTGCCACCGCCGGAACGGGTGGCGGCTTCCTACGCCCAGGCGGCGGAGATCGCAGAGGGCGAGGTGGCCACCTGCCGCCGCATCGGCGAGCACGGCTTGGCCCTGATCGAGGAGGCTCGGCGGGGCAAGAGCGGGGGACCGGTGAATATCCTCACCCACTGCAACGCCGGGTGGCTGGCCTGCGTGGACTGGGGCACCGCCCTGGCGCCTGTCTACCGGGCCTTCGACGCCGGGATCCCGGTGCACGTGTGGGTGGACGAGACCCGGCCGCGCAACCAGGGGGCCTCCCTCACCGCCTGGGAGCTGGGCAAGCACGGCGTGCCCCACACCCTGGTGGCCGACAACGCCGGCGGCCATCTCATGCAGCGGGGGCAGGTGGACCTCTGCATCGTGGGTACCGACCGCACGACCCGCCGTGGCGACGTGGCCAACAAGATCGGCACCTACCTCAAGGCCCTGGCCGCCCGCGAGGCCGGTGTCCCCTTCTACGTGGCCCTGCCCGGCTCCACCATCGACTGGACGGTGGCCGACGGCTTGGCGGAGATCCCCATCGAGGAGCGCGGCGCGGCGGAGGTGACGCACGTAACGGGCCGTACCGCGGCGGGGGAGGTGGCCACGGTGGCCCTGGCCCCGGAGGGGACCCCCGCCGCCAACCCCGCCTTCGACGTGACCCCGGCGTCCCTGGTGACCCGACTGGTGACCGAGCGCGGCATCTGCCCGGCCTCGGAGGAGGGGCTTATGGGCCTGTATCCGGAGCGGGCCTCGGCCTGAGGGGGCGGTAGCCGGGGTTTCCCCCACCCTGGATAAGGGGCAGGGTAAAAGGGGAAAGGGGCAACCAGCTATGGACCTGGCGCGGGAATTGCTTGCGGCCGGTGGAGGAGGAATCGCCCATGCGCCTACGTTCCAAGCTCCTGTTGCTGCTGGCCGCCGCCACCCTGCCGCCGCTTCTGGCCATCCTCCTGTACGCGGGGCATCTGAGCTCGCGGACGCTGGAGGAGCAGGTGAACCGGGATATGCACCTGCTCCTCCAGCGGGGTGTGGCGGAGGTGGAGACCCTGCTCGACAACCAGAAGGCCACCGCCCGGGCCCTCGCCGAGGTGCCAGTGCTGCGGCGGTACCTGGACGCGGTGACGGACGGAGGGGACCCCGGCGAGGCCCGCTCCCGCCTGGAGGAGTACCTGCTCGCCTTCCAAGAGGCCAAGCCGACGGTCCAGGGGGTACGGTTCCTTGATCTCCGGGGCAACTCCCTGGTGAAGGTGAAGCAGGGCCGGATCGTTCCCCCGGAAGGAACCGGGGATCACGGCCTGCCCGTGGTGGCCAACCACGCCCACAAGAAGTTCTTTCGCGACGCCCGGTTCCTGGAGTCGGACGAGGTGGGGGTCTCCAACTTCGAGCTGGGAAGCGTGAGTCCGGACAAGGACTTCTGTCCCGCCATGATCCGCTTCACCACCCCGCTGGAGCACGGGGGCGAGCGTCTCGGGTACCTGGTGGTCAATGTCTGGGGGCGCCACCTGGACCGCATGCTCGGTGGCATGATCGCCGAGCGCAAGGGGCACGCCTTCCTGGCCGAATACAACCGCATCGATTTGCCGCGGGACGGGGTCTTCCTCTACCACCCCGACGAATCCAAGCGCTTCGCCAACCAGCGGCGCCATTCCGCCTACCTGGGCGGCGTCCTGGGCGAGCCGGCCGCCCGACGGATCCACACCCAGGAGCAGGGCATGGTCGTCCTGCCGGACAGCGGCGACCGGATCTATTTCAACCGCTTCAGCCCCTATGGGGACCCCACCCGGGCCTGGGTTCTGGGGATCCGGGCGGATACGGCCGCCCTCCTGAGCCCCACCCGGGAACTGCTCTTCTCCATCGCCGCGGTGGGCCTGGTGGCTCTTTTGGCCATTCTGGGCCTGTCCCGGTGGGCGGCCGCGGGGGTGACCACCCCCATCCACCGCTTGGCCAGCAAGGTGCGCCGTCTGGCCGAAGGGGACCTGTCCGTGCGCTGTCGCACCGACCGGTCCGACGAGGTGGGCAGCCTGGCCCGCACCTTCGACTATCTCGCCGATAGCCTGGAGCAGGCGCAGCGGGAGCGGGACCAGGCGGAGGAACAGGCCTGCCGGGCCGCCAAGCTGGCCTCGGTAGGCGAGCTGGCCGGGGGCCTTGCCCACGAGATCAACAACCCCCTGAACAATATCCGCTCCCTGGCCACCCTTATCGAGCGGGACCTGCCCGCGGACGTCCCCGAACGGGCGGCCCGGGACCTGCGCACCCTGCGCCAGGAGTGCGAGCAGTGCAGCCGCATCATCCAGGGCCTGCTCAATTTCGGCCGGCAGATGGACCCGGAGCTGCGCGAGGTGGACCTGCCGACCCTGGTGGAGCAGAGCCTCCAGCTCCTCGAGCGCAAGGCCCGGGCCGGAGGGGTGGGCCTGGTGTACGAGCAGCCATCCGGCCCCGTTCCCCCCGTCCTGGGCGATCCCCACCAGCTACAGCAGGTCCTCGTGAATGTCCTGCTCAATGCCATCCAGGCCAGCCCCGACCAGTCGGCCGTGCGGGTCACAATGGCCTGTGCCGGGGAAGGGGTGGAGGTGCGCGTTGCCGACGAGGGGGCCGGCATCCCCCGGGAGACCCTGGACCGGATCTTCGATCCCTTCTTCTCCACCAAGCCGGAGGGCCAGGGGTCTGGACTGGGGCTGTCGGTGAGCTACGGGATCGTGGCCCGGCACGGCGGCGAGATCCACGTGGACAGCCTCCCCGGGGCGGGTACCACCGTGCGTCTCTCCCTGCCCACGGAGGCCGGCGGGGGTGCCGGGGAACCGGTCGCAGAGGGGCGGGCCGCGGACGAGACTCGGACCGAGGAGGGGGTGAACAGTGTCGGCTGAGCACGCCCGGATCCTGTTCGTGGACGACGACCCCGTCACCTGCACCATCTTCGAGCGATTCTGCGAGGACCGCGCCTACGCCGGCACCGTGCTGGATTCCGCCGAGAAGGCGGTGGCCCGGTTCCGCCAGGAGCCCTTCGATCTGGTGGTGACGGATCTGCGCATGCCCGGCATGGACGGGCTCGCCTTCGTCCGCGCCCTCAAGGAGCACGACCCGGAGGTGGCCGTGCTGGTGGTGACCGGCTACTCCTCCGTGGAGAACGCGGTGGAGTCCATCAAGGCGGGGGCCCTGGATTTCATCAAGAAGCCCTTCGACCTGGACGAGCTGGGCATCCAGATCGAACAGGCCCTCCAGCAGGTCCGGCTGGTCCGGGAGAACAGCCTGCTCAAGCGGCGGCTCCGGGACGAGCAGGCGGACTTCGGCATGGTGGGCTCCAGCCCCGCCATGGAGCCGGTCTTCGAGCGCATCCGCAAGGTGGCGGACATCCCCTGCAACGTCCTGATCACCGGCGAGTCCGGCACCGGCAAGGAGCTGGTGGCGCGGGCCCTCCACGACGCCGGCGAGCGGGCCGAGCAGCCCTTCGTGGTGATCGACTGCGGCGCCCTTACGGACACCCTCCTGGAGTCGGAGCTGTTCGGCCACGAAAAGGGCGCCTTCACCGGGGCCAACGCCCGCAAGCGGGGGCTCCTGGAATCGGCCCAGGGCGGCACGGTGTTCCTCGACGAGATCTGCAATATCTCCGACGCCATGCAGATGAAGCTCCTGCGTGTCCTGCAGGAGCAGCAGGTGACCCGCGTGGGCGGGGTGCAGCCGCAGTCCATCGACGCCCGCTTCGTGGTGGCCACCAACCGGGACCTGGCCGCCATGGTGGAGGCGGGAGAATTCCGCCACGACCTCTACCACCGCCTGAACGTGGTGGGTATCGAGCTGCCCCCGCTCCGCCGGCGGACGGAGGACATCCCGGCCCTGACCCGGTTCTTCGTGCAGGAGGTCCGGGACCGCTACGGCCGCCAGGTGGAGGGGTTCACGGCCGAGGCCCTGGGCCGTCTGACCGCCCTGCCGTGGCCCGGCAACCTCCGCGAGCTCCGCAACCTGGTGGAGCGCTGCGTGGTGCTCGCCGACAGTCCCTGGATCGGGCCCGACCTGGTGGACCAGCTCATCGAGCAGTCCGAAACGGAGGCCCCGTCCCCCGAGCCCGCGGGAACAGGGGCGGGGGACCCGGATGAGGGAGCGGATCTGCCCCTGATGGCCTCCCTGGAGGAGGTGGAGCGGCGCCACATCCTGCGCGTGCTGGAGGCCGTGGACGGCCACCGCGAGCAGGCCGCCCGCATTCTGGGCGTCAACAAGACCACCCTCTGGCGCAAGCTGAAGCGGTTCGCTCCGGGGGAGAAGGCCTAACGCGGGCGCGAGCGTTGCATCTTGCAGGGAAGGGCCGGTTGCATCTTGCAACCGGCCTTTTCATTTTGCACCGCCGCCCCTGCGGGAACGGGGATAAAGTCCTAATTTTTCAAAACAAATAATCATGGCATCGCGCTTGCTCAAGGAGGGGCAGGAAACACCTGCAATGGAGGAGCGCGAAATGTTCAGGATCCTGCCGAGTACGCTCGGCGTCCTCTGCCTGGGCCTCTTCTTGGCCGCCTCGGCGCAGGCCGAGGGCTATCCCTATGAGAAGGGCCAGAAGGCCGTCTATCAGGTCAACGAGATCGATCGGGCCGGTGCCGCCCTGCGCAACATCGCCAACCATATCAACGCCACCGGGAGTCCCATGGAGGGCCGCGCGGACATTGCGGTGGTCACCCATTCCAGCGGTGTATTCATGCTCCTGGAAGGGGCCACCGACCGGAAGGGCCGCGCCTATGAGCCCCGTATCCAGGACCTCATGAGCAAGGGCGTGGAGTTCCTGCAGTGCCAGAACACCCTCGACGGCCACGGCCTGAAGAAGAGCGACCTGGTGGACGGGGTGAAGATCGTCCCATCCGGGGTCGCGGAGCTGGCCAAGAAGCAGGCCAACGGCTACGCCTTCATCAAGCCCTGATCCCCCAACCCGATCACGGTGCGCCCCGGCAGGGGTGCACCACTCCGGAGGAAGCCATGAAGGACATGATCAAGCGGCACGCGCCCAAGGGGCTGTTGGTCGTCCTCGCCCTACTGGTGGGGCCGGTCCAGGCCCAGCCGGAAAGCCTGGCGGACCATCAGGTGGTGGTGCAGATCTCCGAGGGCGATGCCTTCAAGCAGAAGATCGTGCTGAACAACGTCTCCAATCTGCTCAAGCACTACGGTCCCGACCTTGTGGATATCGAGGTGGTGGCCTACGGGCCGGGCCTGCGCCTGCTGTTCGAGGACAACGCCAACCAGGGCCGCATCGACAACCTCATGAAGCAGGGCGTGGAGTTCTCCGCCTGCTCCAACACCATGGCCAATATGGGCAAGGACCTGGACGACCTGATCGCGGGCACGGAAAAGGTCGCCGGCGGGGTGGTGTACCTCATGGAGCGCCAGGAGGAGGGCTGGTCCTACCTGCGTCCGTGACCGATGGGTGCCAGGGAACCGGCCTTTCGGCAACAAAAGGGAAGGAAACGCATGACCAATAGCGTTCGCAATACGGCTGTTGCAGTGGCGCTGGCAGCGGGGGTCGGCGGGGCCACCAGCGCGCAGGCCTCAAACTGGATCCTGCTGCAGGGCACCGAGCCCTTCGGCAAGGCGCACACCCTGCAGGCCTGGGGGTTCCTGCAGCCGACGTTCCGGTCCATCGAGGATGAAGACCTGGATGTCCCCGGCACTCCCTTCGACGGTGACCGGGCGGTATTCAACACCCTGGGTCCTGACCGGCAATCGGCGCAGTCCTTCAGCCTGTTCCGGGCTCGGCTGGGGGCGCGGGGGGTACTGCACCCGGTCAACGACAAGATCAATTACTTCTTCCTCGCCGAGTTCGGCGATAACGGCATAACCCGGTTGGGGTCCCCCGGAACAGGGAGCGTCAGCCCGCAGCTCACCGACGCCTCTGTGACCTTCCGGCACTACGCCGGCGGCGGCAGCAGCGATCCCTGGAAGCCCGGGGTCAGCCTGCGCTTCGGCCAGTTCAAGATGCCCCTGGCCGACGAGGGCAGCCGCGGCATCATGTCCTTCGATTACATCAACTTCTCCGAGGTCACCCGGCAGCAGGTGCTGGAGCGCTTCATCCGGAACAACAACGAGGGCATCGACGGCTCCATCTCCGCCTTCCGCGACATCGGCGTGCAGCTGTTTGACGAGATCAAGGTGACCGACAAGTGGGAGGCCACCTGGGCGGCGGCCGTGGGCAACGGCAACGGCATCAATCGCCTGGACAACGACGAGAACCTGGATGTCTACCTGCGCGCTCAGACCGCCTACGTCTTCGATGGCGTCAAGCGCGGCGGGCCCCGGCGGGAGGACCTCAAGCTCTTCGCCTGGAGCCAGCAGGGCAAGCGGCAGTTCGATGACGGCGGCGGGGTGGACGAATACGACCGCAAACGCCATGGGGTGGGCTTCCATTTCTACAAGCAGCCCTACCGCCTAAGCGGCGAGTACATCTGGGGCAGCGGCATGGTGTTCGACGGGGCTACCCGTACGGATAGCGACGGAAATCCGGTCCCTGGTCCGGGCATCAGCGACCCCAACTCCAACTTCGGCTATCTCCCGCAGATCGCCCCGGACGAGGACAATGAGTTCGACGGCTGGTACGTGGAGGGGGCCTACTTCCCCATCCCCAACAAGTTCGGTATCCAGGCCCGTTTCGACCGGCTGAACCGGATGACCAACAATGACGCCCGGCACCGGCAGTTCGATACCTGGACCATCGGTCTGCAGTACTGGAACCACCCGGTGAAGGGCCAGTGGCAGCTCAACTACCGCATCCGCGATCTGGAGGCCCCGGACCTGCCCGGAGGCCACAACGCCAATAAGGTTGGCGAGTCCATGGGCAACGAGATCGGTCTGCAGTACTTCTTCCTGTTCAAGAACGTGGCCCTGCGCTAGGGCCGGGTAGGCTACCGCCCCCTTCCGGCGGCCCCTTCGGGGCCGCCTTTTTTCTTTCCCGCTTCCCCTGCAAGGCGGTAACTCTCCGGGTGGCGCCGGATTCCCGGTTTGAGGCCCCAGTCCCACGAGGCCTCGGACGGCGAGTGGCGGTTGCAATCGTTCACCGCTCCCCCTATCCTTCGCGCCCTTTCGGCGCTGCCGGCCCTCCGGAGCCCATCTCCGGCTGCACCGGCCCCTACCCTGGAGCCGGGCAGGGGCTGTGGTCCCGCCGAGTGCTCTCGCGAGGGGAGGAAGTGGTCCTCCGCCATAGGGCTCTTCCCGCCGTACGTCCTCTATCCGCATCCCGAACCCCGGCCCGGCCGGCCTCCGGCCTTCCGCTTGGCGTGTCCCGGAGGGCGGCCGGGCGGGGAGAAGTCCGTTTTCAACCAAGAGGGGAACCTGTCGCATGGGCATGTCCATCTCCCGCGCGCTCGCGGCCTCCGTCCTCGGGGCCGGGGCGCTGGGTCTTTCCGCCCCCGCCGGGGCGGCCAACTGGCTGGTGCTCACCAGCTCCGAGCCGGCGGAGGACCCCGCCGGCCTGCGGCTGTTCGGCTTCATGCAGCCCACCTATCGGTACATCGACGACGGTGACAAGCCGGATCTGGCCGGCACCCTTCTGGAAGGGGCGGCCCCCGATGGCAACCGCCCCATTTTCAACACCCTGTCCCCCGACCGCTCCAGCAACCAGGGCTTCAACCTGTTCCGTGCGCGGGTCGGCGCCCGGGGCGCGCTGCACGCCGTGGACGACGACATCCACTACTTTTTCCTGACGGAGTGGGGGAACAACGGCATCACCCGGCTGGCCGATCCCGGCAACGACAGCGCCAGCCCCCAGCTTACCGATGCCTCGGTGACGCTGCGTCACTTTGCTGGCGGCGGCAGCGACGACATCTGGGAGCCGGGCGTCAGCCTGCGGTTCGGGCAGTTCCAGTGGCCGGTGGCTGACGAGGCGCTGCGCGGCATCATGGCCTTCGACTACATCAACTTCTCCGAGGTGACCCGGCAGCAGGTCAACGAGCGGTTCGTGCGGGCCAACCAAAGTATTGACGGAACCAAGGATCTGACCGGTTTCGACGGCTCCATCAGCTCCTACCGCGATATCGGCGCCATGGCCTTCGACGAGATGAAGGTTGCCGACCACTGGGAGGCCACCTGGGCCGCCGGCGTGGGCAACGGCAACGGCATCAACCGCACCGACAACGACGACAACATGGATGTCTATCTGCGGGCCCAGACCGCGTATGTGTTCGACGGCGTGAAGCGCGGCGGTCCCCGGCGGGAGGACCTCAAGCTGTTCGCCTGGGCGCAGATGGGCGAGCGGCAGTTCGACGCCGACGGCAACGGGGTCTTCGATGCGGACGAGACCTACGACCGCAACCGCTACGGCGCCGGCTTCCACTTCTACCGCCAGCCCTACCGCCTGAGCGGCGAGTACATCTGGGGCAACGGCATGGTCTACAACGGCACCACCCCGCCGGTGAGCGATCCGGGGACCGGGTTCCAGGACATCGGCGATGTGCAGCCGCAGATGGCCCCGGGGGAGGACAACGAGTTCTACGGCTGGTACCTGGAGGGGGCCTATTTCCCCATCCCCAACAAGCTGGCGGTGCAGGCCCGCTACGACTACCTAGACCGCTTGAGCAGCACGGGTGGAGGATACACCTCGGCCGACGAGCGGGAGTTCGAGACCCTCACCCTGGGTCTGCAGTACTGGAACCACCCGGTGAAGAGTCAGTGGCAGCTCAACTACCGCATCCGCAGTCTGGAGGCCCCGCACAAGCCGGTGGCGGACAAGGTGGGCGCGGCCATGGGCAACGAGATCGGCCTGCAGTACTTCCTGCTGTTCAACAGCACGCCCCTGCGCTAATGCGCTGATCCGCGGCCCGAGTCGGCTTTTTGGGCGGCCCCCTACCCGGGGGCCGTTTTTATTGCGATGGTGTCGGGTGGTCGGGCCAGGGATTGCCCATAAGTAAATTAGGGATTACTGTTAGAGAGGTGGGTACCTACAGAGGGGGCTACCGTGAACCTACGGATAACCATTTCGGCCCTGTCGCTCGGCCTGTTGGCCGCATGGGGCGGCCTTTGGGCGGCGCCTAGCGCGGCGGAGGAGCCCGGGGGCGAGGAGCTGTTCAAGGAGCACTGCGCCACCTGCCACGGCCCCGATGGTGGGGGCGGCATCGGTCTGCCCCTGCACCTGGAGGACTTCCTGCGCATCGCCGACCGGGAGTACCTCATGGAGACCATGCGCCACGGCCGGCCCGGCCGGGTAATGCCCGGCTTCGAGCACATCCTGAGCAAGGAGGAACGGGGGCGCATCGCGGACTTCATCCAGGGATGGCGGGAGGGCCCGCAGGCCGAGCTTCCCGAGGTGGGCGAAGGGGATCCCGCGCGCGGCGCGGATCTGTTCGCGCGGCACTGCGCCGACTGCCACGGTCCCCAGGGCCGGGGCGGCACCCAGCCCCGGGAGGCCCCCGGCCACATCACGGGCGAGGAGCAGGTGGTTCCCCCGGCGCTGAACAACTCCGGCTTCCTGGCGGCGGCCAGCGACCGTTTCATCAAGGCCACCATGCTGCGCGGCCGGGAGGGCACCCCCATGACCCCCTTCGGCGAGGCGGAGGAGCTCTCAGATCAGCAGATGGACGATCTGGTGGCCTTCATCCGCGGCTGGGGGGAGGGCGTGGACCCGCTCGCCGAGCCCGTGATCGAGGTGCGCTCGGACATGCCCATGGACGAGCTCATCCCCATGCTCAAGATGTCCATCAACAGCCACAACTTCGTCTTCATCCGGCAGCAGACCCTCTACGAGGACCTGCCGCCGGAGGGGGAGGAGGCCGAGAGCCCGGTCCATATCCTGCATTTCTGCAGCTTCGGGCTGCTCGACAAGGCGCTGGAGGTGGACGAGCGGGTGGGGACCTTCCTGCCCTGCCAGATCACCGTCTACCGGGAGGGCGGCCAGACGGTGATGAGCGCCATCAATCCCAAGGCGCTGTCCCCGCTATTCCACAAACCGGAGCTGGAGCTGTTCTGCTCGCTGGTGAGCGAGCAGTACCTAAAGATCATGCAGGAGGCGAGCTTCTGATGGTGACAAGGATTCTCATAGCCCTGGCCCTGCTGGTGTCCGCCCCCCTGGCGGGGGCCGCCCAGGGCAACCCGAACTTCTTCGAGCGGGAGATCTCCGGTGCCTCCGTGGAGCTGGTGCTCAGCCAGCTGCAGAACGCCATCGATGAAGCGGGCTTCACCTTCATGCGGGTGCAGAATGTGGACAAGGGCCTGGCGGCCAAGGGTTTCGACCGCCCGCCTTACAAGATCGTCTTCTTCGGCGACCGGGAGGCTTTCGAGAAGGCCCGGGAGATCGATCCCCGGGTCACGCCCTACCTGCCCTTGAAGATCACCCTCTACGAGGACGAGGCCGGCAATTCGCATCTGTCCGTGGTGGATCCGGCCGTGGTGGGGCGGATGTTCAACCCCGGGCTCCAGGAGCAGTTCCAGGACTGGTCGCGCCGGATGCAGCAAATCCTCGACACCACCACGGAGGAGGTGGAAGGGAGCACCTTCTCCCCGTAGCCGAAGATCCGGCCGGTGCCGCCGGCCGGGTCTTCGTTCCCCCTCCCTCGCTTCCTTCCCGCTTGTTCCGCACCCTCCCCTCCATTGGGCCTCGCGCGCCGCGCCGTCTACCGCTGGCCGGCGGTGGTGTAGGCGTAGTACATGCTTCCCGTCATAAGCAGAAGGCTGAACAGGCCCTGAAGGACCGCCCCGGCGAAATCAAGGGCCGAGGTGAACTGCGGTGGGACCAGGTAGCCGTAAACCGCCAGGATGCTGCCTAGCAGGTACGGCAAGGGCAGGAAGCTCGCCCATTGGGCCGTGCGTCGGCGGCCGTGCAGGAGGCCCCGCAGGGGAAGCAGCAGGGGAACGGTCTTGACCGTCATCCATATCGGATAGGGGCCACCGGGGCTCCACCACAGGGCCCAGGCCATGGACGTGAGAAGCAGGCCCAGGAGGCCGGTGACCGCCGTAGCCTGCCACAAAGGCGGGGAAAGCCAAGCGGCCGGCTTGGCCAGGAGCTTTCGCATTGGTTCTCTCTCCAGGGGTACGGTTGCGGGGCATTGCAGGCCGCGTAGGACCGAATTTTTACGCCATCGGGTGCCGGAAAGAAGGGACAGCTTTAGAAAATGGTAGATTTTCTGTCCGAGGGACGCACCGTTCCAGGAATAGGCTTATAAGAAAATATTAAAACAATAATATTTCCTGTCCCTGAATTGTCCGCGAAGTGTTGACACTTTTGCCCCCTGGGGCGTACTTTCGATTGCGAAAAAAACGGCGTTGGATTGCCGGCGCGGGTCCGGTCAGGGCCCTTCGGGAAAACGCCCGAGACGGGGAACCCTCGCCTCTTTCACGGGTCGATCACCGTCACCGAGCGGAGGCTTATTCTGACGACCTGGAAAGGGAGGGGCAACCTCGGAAGGGGAAAGATGGGGATCTATCTTCCTAACCCTTTGAAGAAATTCGGTTCCCGAAGAGTCATGGGCGCGACCCTCCTTTATCCCGACGCAAGGCCGGGCCGGGTCAAGGCCCGCGGGGAGGGGGTAACCTCCAAGGCCTAAAAGCGTAAGGCAGACGCTGTCTGTCAGTAATCCTAAACCCGGGAAGGAGTAGGTGCCTTGATCAAGGAAAAGCCTTTCAAGAAAATGCTTGGACTCATTGTCGGCGGCGCCATGGTGCTGACCGCCTGCGCGGGACAGAACGGCGCCAAGATGGGGATGGCGGAGAAGGCCGAGAAGGAGGTTGCCAAGGCCGAGGAGGCGGTCGAGGAAACCCGTCAGAGCACCAATGATATCGGCCTTTGGAAGAGCACCATGAAGGTCCTCAACCAGGCCCGTTCCAGCCTTGAGGAAGGCGAATACGAGACGGCCATCGACAAGGCCGGAAAGGCCCGCTACCAGGCCAAGAAGGGGCTCGCTCAGTACCGCGAGGAGCAGGATCAGTATCAGCTGGCGGTTCAGGCCGGCGAGGCGAGCAAGGGCTTCGATGAGCAGGCCATGATCTCGGGCAACGCTCCCGGTGAGTAATGGGGGACAGATGGGTGCCCGGAATTGGGCACCCATTTCCTTTTTTGGTAGGGTTCCCGGCGACCTGGATACCAAGAACCCACTCAGCGAGGAGTGTGCGGGCTTATGAACCGAACGAGTCGACGTCTTTGTGCTGGCGGCTTGGCCCTGGGGGTCTCCCTGGCCCTGAGTGGCTGCGCCAGCCAGCCGACCGAAGAGGCGGGCCAGCTGGAGGAGCGGGCCGCCCGGGCTGTCTCCCAGGCGGAGGACGCTGTCCA
Organism: Thiohalorhabdus denitrificans; assembly: GCF_001399755.1. Lineage (NCBI taxonomy): Bacteria > Pseudomonadati > Pseudomonadota > Gammaproteobacteria > Thiohalorhabdales > Thiohalorhabdaceae > Thiohalorhabdus > Thiohalorhabdus denitrificans. The sequence continues at coordinate 41,219 of NZ_LJCP01000009.1, forward strand.
GACCACCCGCCAGGAGACCGATGACCAGGGCCTCTGGAAGAGCACGCTCGGCACCCTTGACGATGCCCGTAGCAGCCTGGAGGACGGGAACTACGAAGAGGCTATCGACGCGGCCGAGGAGGCCAGCGACCAGGCCGAGAAGGGTCTGGAGCAGTACCGCGAGGAGCAGGAGCAACATAAGCTGGCCGTCAAGTCGGCCAAGAACAGCGGCGACTTCCCGGAAGGGGAGTGGGTCGGCAGCGGGGGCGACCGTGCGGCCGGTGAGCGCAAGTCCGTTGCCAACGGCACCCTGGTGATCGAGTCCGACACCGAGGGCCGGTATCAGGTCGGCAACGGGGATACCCTGTGGGGCATCGCCGCCGCGGACGCCATCTATGGCGATCCCTTCGCCTGGCCCCTCATCTACAAATCCAATAGCCGGGAGATCAACGATCCCGACCTGATCTTCCCCGACCAGGAGTTCGAGATCGAGTGGGGCGTGGACGCCGCCAGCCGCGACGCGGCCGTGCAGCACGCCAAGACCCGCGGCTCCTGGCGGCTCGGCGAGCCGGAGGCCTCCGACCTGGAGTACCTGGAGAGCAACTAACCGGGTACCCCGCCCGTTGAGGCAAAAAAACGGCGGCCGGAGGCCGCCGTTTTTTTGCGCCCCGATAGGCGCCTCCCGGACTAGGGGGCGTCCTCCAGGCGCACCTGGACATGCTCGAAGTGGATCCCCATTTCCAATAACCGAATCATCTCGCCGAGGCGATCCTGATCGTCGATCCGGATGGTGAAGGCGGTGCCGGCCCGGAAGAGCCCCGCCGGCATGAGCAGGGAGGGCGGAACCTTCGATCCGGTCAGCAAAAGAACAGGCTGCTCCTGGAGGGAGGTCCCCATGCGCCAGGAGATCCGAAACCAGCCGTCATGGAGGCTCCCGGGCAGGAGCTCCACCCCCGCCTCGGTTCGCTCCCCGTTCGGGGAGCCCTGCTGCCAGCGGATCAGACCCGCCCGCATGGGAGCGGCGGGGCCCTCGGAGGAGGGCGCCGCGGAGTCCATGATCAGCACCGGTTGGCCGACCAGCCGAAGACTGTCCGTCCGGGTCCCCCGCAAGCGGAGTCCCGTCTCTTCCCATTCGATGGCCTCCCAGGTCCCCGGGTCCGCCGGGTAGGGAGGGTGGGTCCGCGGTTCGCTCTGCAGGCGGACATTGGCCTGCAGGGAGGCGGGGTCCCGGTTGGGTGTCCAGCGTCCGGCGAAGCTGTGGCGGACGGCCTGCTCCAGGCCGACGGCAAGGCTGACCCGCCGGGGTTTGGCGAGTCGGGTTCTGCGCCGTCTGGGATCGCGGCCCAGGATGCGCTCCAGCCGCTGAAGGAGGATTTGCCGGGTGGACCGGGGGATGTCGGCGAGGCCGGGATGCAGCCGCTCGGGGGACGCACCCAGGGCCAGCCCCCGGCGAAGCTCCGAGACGCGGGCCAGGGCCCGGCTGGCATCGATGATCCACCATTTGGGGGTGTGGTCATCGGGGAAAAGCCCCCGGGGGTCCTGGCCGTCGGGAAGGGCAGGGGGATGGTCACCCGCCGCGTCGAAAACGAACCGCCCGCGTCCGCCCTCCACATAGGCCGATGGCGAAGTGGCTGGAAACAGCAAGACGTCCCGGGACAGCAGGTCGAGCATGGTCTCCAGATAGGGCTGCAGCTCCGGTTCCCACGCGAAGGGGTTGGCGGTTGCCTGGAGGAGGGTGCGGGCCGCCGGATGCAAGGGGGTGGTGCCTCCCCGCCCCTCCAGCGTTGGGCAGCGCACGGAGAAGAGCTGCGCAGAGCCGGTCGCGCGGAAGGTAGCGAGGAACCGACCCCACCATCGGGTGGGCGGCATCAGGTGCCTGCGCCAGTACCCCCGGAATTGGGCCTGCATCAGCTCAAGGGCGTGGGCGCAGGATCGCGCCAGGTTGCGCCGTCCGCGGGAGGGAAAGGGGAGAGAGGAGAACCCGCTGCGGGCCAGAAAGGCATAGGCGTTGATGAAACGCTCCAGCCGTTCGGTGTCCGTAGGCCGGAAGGTCGCATAGAGGCGGTCCAGCAACCTCAGCCGCAGGACGGCGGGGACGGTATGGAGCTCCGCCAGCCCCAGGGGATCCGGCTCCTCGGTACGAAGGGGGACGTCCGCGTTGCCCGCCTTGATGGCGTCCAGGTAGGCACCGAGGCGGGGACGTTCCGACGGAGCCGGGGTCGGGCCAGGGGGCTCGGACGGGTCCAGGGGAAGGCGGGTGTGCAGCCAGGTAGGGGGCAACCGTGCCTCGCGACGATGGTTGGAGGGATGGTTCAAGCGTTCCCTTCGCGGTCGAGCCCCGCCAGGGCCAGCCCTCGGGCGAATTTGGTTTCGGCCCCCGGCTGAAGGGGATAGCGGGAGAGCAGGGTGGAAACCAGCTCTTCGATCGCCCCCAGCGAGCCTTCCTTGAGCTCGAGCTCCACCTCGCAGATGGGGGCTTCCCGCTCCCCGGCGAGGATCCTGCCCTGATCGGCGGCCCACTCCACCAGGGTTCCTCCCTCAAGGTTCAAGTCGCGAATTCGGCGGACCATATCCACCCGGAACAGGGTGGTGAGGGGCTGGCCGGACTGCAGGGACCGCAAAGTTTCCACCAGCACGGGATCCGAGAAGACCTCCAGATCGGGCTCGGGGGCCGGTACCTTCGCCTCCCATTCCCGGTGATGGTGCAACCCGTCGCCGGCGCCTTCCCCCATGTCGGCCTTGACGGTGGCCACCCACTCCTCGCCCTCCTTGCGGATCCGGTAGGCGTAACCGCCCTTGAGGAGGCGGAGGTCGGGCGTGTCGATGTAGTCAGCCACCATGCGGACCGTGCGCTCGGGCCCTGTGGCCGCCTCCCGGATCTCGGGGGCCGACGCCACGGCCTCGAATTGGTCGGGCTGGGTCATCTGCAGCTTGTATTCCTGCTCCACCATGGAGTCGGTTCCCTCTGCCTTCGTTTTACAGTTCGCCATCGCGGAGGCGGTTCAGGATGAACTCGGCTACCGATTCCGGGCGGTCGAGGTCCAGGAGGGCGGTCCTGCCGATGTCCACTCGGGGCGGCGCGTTGGTGGCCACCGCGATGACGCCATCCACCTCGGCGGCCAGCAGCGGTTGGTCCAGCTCCGGTCGATGGACCTCGATCTTGGGTATATGCTCCCCCCGGTACCCCTCCACCAGCACGAGGTCCAAACGTTCCGGGTCCAGCCGGGTTAGCAGTTCCGGCAGGGCGGGCTCCCGTTCCTCGGGCTCCTCGGTGAACAGGGCCCAACGCCGTGGCGAGGAGACCAGGGTCTGGACCGCACCGGCCTTGCGCAGGCGGTAGCTGTCCTTGCCGGGAACGTCGGGATCGAAGCCATGATGGGCATGTTTGATTAGCCCGGGCCGCAGCCCCTTCTCCTTCAAAAGCGGGAGGAGCCGGGTGAGCAGGGTGGTCTTGCCCGAACCGCTATAGGCAACGAACCCCAGCACAGGCTTGGGAAATGGAGCCCCCATGGCATCTCCTGGACGGTATGATCGGGTGCCGTCGGCGGAGACCACAGGATACCGGGCCCCGAGGCTGGATTCGACCGTTACCCCCCCTCGATCGCGGAGATTGTTGCCATGTTCAAGCGCAAGGCGCGGATCCTGTTCCTGGATCCGGGACAAGGAGCCCTGGCCCGGGTGGCGGCGGCCTGGGCCGCACATGTCGGCACCCGCTGGGTCGAGGCGGGGGCGGGGGCCCTGGGGGAGAGGGACGATGAGATGCCGGACGGCGAAGATGTCCCCGGCCCGGGCCCCGAGGTGGTGTCCTGGTCGGGTGTGGACCCCCGGGAGTGGGACCTGATCGTGCCCCTTGTGGTGGATCGCAAGGTGGACTGGGAGGGGTATCTGTCCGGCCTCCGCCAAAAGCGCTGGGACCTGGTGGCGGAATGCGGGCGGGGGCCTTCGGGAGAGGCGCCGGATCCCCAGGCCTGCCACGAGGCCCTCCGTCACCGGGCCGAGGGCCTGGTGGGGGGGTTCCGCATGAAGGCCCGGGAGGACCAATCCGGGATGGACACCTAGAAGCCGGAGGTGGCGAGGGCGGGGCGCTGATCTGGGTGCCAAGTAGGGGGACGGGAATCCGGGATGAGGCGGAACCCCGTCCCCCTTGAAGGGATGGTGCCCCGAGCCCGCCCCGGATGGGGAGGTTAGGGCAGACGGCGGCCCTCGCGTCAGCGATCGGGATGTTCCAGGGGGCGGTGCCCTGTTGCTTTCTCGATGAGGTTCCGGGTTCTCTGCACCGCGGCCCGCCATCCCAGTTGGTCCCGCAGGACCCTCCGGGTCCGCAGCGTTACTTCGCGGGGGAGCTCCAGGTCGAGCAGCGCGGGGTCCCGACTCAATTCGTCCAGGGAGTAGATGGGCAGGTTCAGGTCCTTGTAGAAGCTGTACAGGGGATTGCGGTTGTGGAGGAATACCTTGGCCCCCATGAACAGCATGAGGGAGATGTTCCCCGCTGCCTGCTGCCGGATGTGGTTCATGATCACGTTGGAGCAGCTGCTGATCTTCTCCAGATACGCCTCCGGGGGCAGAAACAGCCGCAACGGGAGAAAGTTGGCCCCGAAGCGCTGCCGGCCGTCTTCCATGACCCAGGCGGCATAGCACTGGTTCCCGTAGCTTAACGGGCAGATGATCCGCCGTTCCGAATGGGATAAGGATTCGATCAGCTTGAAGGCCTCGATGTGGTTGTTGGAGAAAGAGGCGCTGTTTCCCAGGAGGATGTCGTTTCCCGTTGTGGTCTGGTGGTTTTCTATTCCTTCGAAGAACCCGGAGTTCAGGCTGTACCTCCAGTCCACGAACTCCGGTTTGTCGCTGTTCAGCTTGTCGGAAATGATCTCGTGCTCCCTTTTCAGGACGGGAGCGAAATAGTTCACCCTTTTTGCTAGGTCGCTTTTTTTCCGGTTTTTCTGCGTGACCCGGTCCATCAGGCCGCTATGGGAATCCTTCGGATCGCGTTGCCGGTTCTGGCAATATTCAAAGATTTCCAGGGTATCTTCCATAAGGAAATGGCGTTTGTCGTCAAAAATGATGTCGTAGTAATCAAATCCCATACCCATCCAGGAGAAATTGGTCCTTTCCGGGGCATGGGCGATGACCTCCTGGTTGAACTTGTTCAGGGAGTGCAGGACCACAAGGTCGTAGCCTTTCAGGGACCTCGTGAAAAAGGGGTCCTTGAAGCGGTAAGGGCTGATGGCCCGGGCGGGGGCCTCCTTGATGTACCGAAACCTTCTTTCTTCCGTCGGAACGAACACGGTATTGGAGGAAGGGACCGCCTCCTCGAACTGACGATAGGCCGAGTCGATGAACTTCTCGTCCGGCGCGATATGGGCGATCTTCGGCTTTTCGGGCATGGAGGGGGTCGTTCTTTCGCTGGTTCCGATGGCGCGTGCTAGGCGCTCTTGGCCGGGGACACCTCGGCGAACAGGTAGTGCTCCATGTTGTCCATCATCTCGAGCATCTCCTCCATGTCGCGGAACCGGAGGATCATGGTTCCGAGGGTGTCCTGGGAGCCGCTGAATTTCCTAACCGGATCGCCGGGGCTGGCCCAGATGTTTTGCTCCACGATCCTTTCCCTGACCTCGTCCGAGATCCATAACCGCTCCAGGATGCCGTCCGCCTGGGCGTGGACAATGTAGGAGGCCCAGAAACCCGATACCGGGGTGGGCTGTATGGCTCGGCAGTCCCCGCCCAGGGCCGCCTCCACCGTGTATTTGATGAGATCCACGCCGGTGGCGTACCGGTTTACTTCCGGAATCAGGTTTCCGCCGTTGCGTGGGCCCACCTCCAGGAAGTACAGATCGCCCTGCTCCGTGAACACCAGCTCGATATTCAAGGCCCCGTTCCGGAAGCCCGTCTCATCCAACAACCGCTGGGTATGGCGTTCCGCCGTTTCCCGTTGTTCCGCCGACAGGGTGGACGGAAAGCTGATCCCGGCCGGGACAATCCCGTTGCACTTGGGATCCGTATGCTGGTTCGACCAGCAGCAGAACCGCAGCTCGCCGTCCACTACGAAGGCGTCGGCGTCGATCTGATACCCCTCCTTTTCGATGGCCTCTTCCACCACCACCCGTCCGGACCGGGAAAACGCCTCCGCCCGGGCATAGGCCCCGGGGAGCTCCCCGGGGCCCCGCACCCGGGAGACCCCTTTGCTGCCGGAGGAGTCCGCGGGCTTGACGAAGCAAGGCCTCGCCAGGAGCTCGGCGAATTCCTGGGCCGCTCCGGCCTCCGTGAAGGTTTCCGACCAGGGCGTGTTGAAGCCGTTCTCCTCCAGAAAGCTCCGGAACCGTTGCTTGTCCGCGAGGGTCTGGACCGTTTCGTAGGGGTTGGAGGGCAGGCCGAGCCGGTTTCCCACATAGGCGGCGGTGGGGGCCGCCGGATCGGAGGCGTAGGCCACGATTCCGTCGATGTCCAATTGGCGGGCCAGGGCCAGCACTCCGTCGGAATCCGTTGTGCTCACGTTGTGGCATTCATGGGCGAGCCGATGGCCCGGGTTGTCCGGACGGTTGTCGACGGTGATTACATGGTGGCCCGCCTGCCGCGCATACCGTATGGGCGGGGTCTGCATCGGGCTCGCGCCAAGGAAGATCAGCCTGCCCATGGGGATAGTTCCTTTTTGATGGTTTCGCAGATGTGCCGGATCGTGCCTTCCCCGAGGCCGGGGTACACCGGCAGGCACAGCACCCTGGCGGCGGTTGCCTCCGCATTCGGGAACCGCTGCTCGGTGCCAAAGGGGGAGGTGGTGCTCAGGGCCGGGTAGAAATAGGGACGGCAGTGGATATCGGCCCGGGCCAGGGCGCTCCAAAGCCGGTCCCGGGCTCCCTGGTCCTCGAGGAGGATGGGTGCGTAGGCCCCGTTTCTGGTGGCATCCGGGCTCCAGCGGGGGAAGTCCACCCACCCCTTCAGCTTGGTTTCGTAGTCCTGCTGGATCTCCCGGCGCCGGACCAGGATGTCCGGAAGGTCCTCCAGCACCGCCAACCCCATGGCCGCCTGGAGCTCGCTCATTTTGGCGTTCCCGCCGGGATGGCGGATGGCCCCGGAGCCCCGCTCGATGCCGAAATTAATCAGGCTTCGGGCCCGCTGCTCGGCCTCCTCCCCGCGGAACACGATCCCCCCGCCTTCGCCGGTATGGAAGAGCTTCGTGGCGTGAAAGCTCAGGGTGACGGCGTCCCCCCACCGGAGAAGGCTTGCGCCTTCATGGTCCACCCCCAGGGCATGGGCCGCGTCATAGACGGTCGCCAGGCCCTTGCGCCGGGCCAGCTCCCCGAGAGCGCGCACATCACAGGGGTTGCCGTAGACGTGCACCGGCACGAGGGCGGTGGTGTTCGCGGTTACGGCCTGCTCGGCGCCTTCGGCGTCGAGGTTCAGCGTGGCCGGGTCGATATCCGCGTAGCGGGGCCGGACCCTCTGGTTGCTCAGGGCGGCGCTGGTGGCCACGAAGGTGAACGGCGTGGTGACGGCCTCCCCCGCGATCCCCAGGGCCTTTACGGCCACGCTCAGGGCCAAGGTCCCATTGGCCACCAGAAGCAGATGGTCGATGCCCAGGAAATCCTTCAGGCGCTCCTCCAGCTCCCGGACCAGGGGGCCGTCGTTGCTGACCTGCCCGGTCTCATAGATGCGCTCCAGATAGCTCCACAATCTGCTGCGGTCCGGCAGGTAAGGGGTCCCCACGGTGATCATCCGTTCGTTCCTTTCGCCGGATGCCGGAGCCGTTGCCGGCTGGTGGATGGTTGCGGAATTCCCATCCTTGTCATGCCCGGCCCAATGAGCCGCACATTTCTTGTTGGGATGACGGAATTTGTAGAAAAATTTTACGGTTTTTGATCCGGTTTCCCGTATTTAAAGGTTTCGGGAAAAAAATAGTTAGCCTCGTTTTGAAAAAGGTCAGCCCTTCAGTGGTCAACGGTTATAGGGGAAAGGGTACTTTCATATTTCACTGTGTTGGATTGGGGGCTACCCGGATCCAATCATGTCGTAGCATCAGGGTGGGCGAGGAGAGGTGCCGGAATCTATTCAGGACACTGGGGGATCGTCAGGCAGGATTCGAAAAGCGGTAATGGGTTAATGTGGTTTTCGCGGCTTGAATCGGTGCATTTCGTTCAGTCTCTTGTAAAAAAATCCTTGCTTCCAAGGGGAACAGGGAAGACTCCCGTAACGGAAGATGCCTATGGTTGCTTTGCCGGGCGAGCGCAGGCCCAGGGTACTGTTGATAGCCATGAGGAGCCCCTTGCAGGAGCCCATTTGCCGGGGAATCCGGGAAGGAGGTGGGGAAGTGGTCGGTATTGCCGAAAAGAGTGGCTGGCCGGAGGAACGACCGGGAAAGTGGAGGCGTTCCTGGCCAGGCCCTCCCGGCGATCCCGGCTGGTTGGCGTCGGGCCCGAGGGTGGCCATAGGAGGCGCCTCCGAACAGGAGCAGTTGGCCGGTCTCGTGGGCCGGCTTCAACCGGATATGGCCGTCGTGTCCCGCTGGAGCCTGCTTTCGGCAGATCTCATCCGGGCCTTCCCCCAGGGGGTCCTGAATACCCATCTTTCCCTTCTTCCCGAGCTGCGGGGGAAACACCCGGCGGTGGGGGCGCTGCTTGCCGGTTTGCGGAGGACGGGGGTCACCATCCAGGTCATGCAGGAGGGCATCGATACGGGGCCGATTCTCCTGCAGCGTCCCTTTCCCATAGAGGTCGGGGATGGGGAGGGGGAGATCACGGCCCGGGCTGCTTCGCTGTTGGCCCCAATGTACAGACAGGTGATCGAGGGCATGCGGACCGGCTGCTGGCCGAAGGGGCGGCAGCAATCCACGGGAATGGAATGCCATTTCAGCTGGAAGCGGCAGTTCGGCTCCGAGCCGCCCGAGCGGCTGCCCGTGGATTGGTCCGCTCCGGCCTGGCTGATCCACCGCGTGGCCCGCTTGCGGGTTTGCTGCACCCGTCTGGGTGGTAGGGAGGTCACGCTCCGGTGGACGGGCGCTGACGAGGCCGTGCCGGAGGGGTGCCTTTCGGAAACTCCCGGGGAGGTCCTGTCGGTCCAGGGTCGGCGGATACGGGTTATGACGGGCCAGGGGGTGGCGGAGCTCGAGGTGGCCGGGCCCGTTGGGGATCTGGGCCCGGGCGTCCATTTCGAAAACGGCCGATGGCCCCGGTGGAGGGAATTCGTGGCCTGGGTGGAGGCCTTGCCCCGGGAGGTCAAGCTCGGCGGGGCCACCTGCCAGGCCTAACCCAGGGCCTATTCGGTCTCCAGGTCGTACCCCTCCGGGAGCGCGCGCCCGAGGTGAGCGGCCAGGGACGCGTTCGCCTCCCTGAGTTGCTGCATCAGCCAGCGATACACCGGAACGCTGGGATCCATTCGGGTCTCGGAGAGGTCCGGAGGAGTTACATGGGCGCGGGCCTGGGCCTCCTGGATCAGCAGCCGTTTCTTACGCACGTCTCGGTAGATGTCCAGGTCGAGCAGGTTGCGGTCTCGGCCGTGGGCGGTGCGTTGCCGATGGAGGGTGGCGTGCTCGAAAAGGAGGTTGCCGAAGTCGTGCCTAACGCTCCGGTTCAGGGCCAGCTTGTGGCCGAGCACCTCCGGGGAAAGGGAAGGGTTGTGGTGCTCCAGGGCCGGGCTTTCTTCCGAAACGCCCAGGATCCGGGCGACCGCCCGCGTCAGCTCATAGCCCCGTTCGGTGGTCTTCAGGGAGCCATCCTGCTCCCGGTATTCCTCCAGGAAGCCAACGCGGACATTGGGCTCCCCGAACGCGCCGGCATAGGATTCCACCAGCTCGTTGTAGCAAAGGTCCGGGAAGAAATTCCGTTCCCGGAACTTGTAGATGTAGTCGAGGAACTCCACCCATCCCATGGGCAGGCCGTGCTTGACGTATTCATTGTAAAGGGACCACAGGAAGTGGTCCTGGCGGCGCAGCAGGGCGAATACGGTTGCCCCGGGTCCGAAGATCTCCCGCAGGCGCATGGCCATGGTCCGGGTGTCGACCATGTCGGGGGTGAACCGGAAGGACAGCCATTCCAGGGATAGGACAAGGGCCTTCTTCCCCGCCTCCGTTGCTCTGTCCGCCTGCTCCCGGATCTTGTCTCGTGCTAGGTCCCGCTCCTTTTCGAAGGCCTCCGCCCGGGCGTACAGGAGGAGGTGCTCGAATATCCGCTCGATTTCCGCATCCGCATAGCCGATCTCGCCGTCCGCCCCCACCCCGAGGTAGTGGATCTCCGGGTGTTTGGCGAAAAAATCCTTTTGCAGGGAGGTGGTTACGGTTTTGGGTATGCCGATGTGGATCAGGGTGTTCATTAGGCGTCCCGGGGTGTCGGCAAGGGGTTATGGAAACCATCCCCAGCAGCCGTCTCCGAGGATGTCAAGGAGGCAAGCCGGCCTTGCCGGGCTGGGGCTGGGTGGACAGGGGTACTTTCCGGGGAGTTGACCGGGTCGGGGGAACGCGTCCTCAGCGGCTTGTCCCGTTTTCGGTTTGTCCCTAGGGTCATAGGAGAGGCCCCGCAAAACGGGGGCGTGGAAAGGCTCATCACCTTCTTCTTTCTCATCGGAAAGGGAAGTCAATGCGGCAGATAGCGAAGCTCGGGCGGATCGTGGCGGCCCCGTTGGCGGTTCTGGTGGCCCTGGCCTCCATACCGGCCTCGGCCGGGGCGGGGCTCGTGTCCACGGAGCAGGTGGTCCAGGATGCCCGGATGGAAGCCGAGCGGGCGCGGGTGCAGTCCTTCCTGGAACGAGATGATGTCCGGCAGCAGCTGGAACGGCTCGGGGTTAGCGCCGAGGAAGCGTCCAAGCGGGTGGACAGCCTTACGGATGCCGAGGTGCGCCAAGTCGCGGGGGCCCTGGACCGCGAGCCGGCCGGGGGTGACGGTCTGGGGACCCTGGTCGGTGGGGCGATCTTCGTCTTCATCGTCCTCCTGATTACGGATATCGCCGGCCTCACGGACGTGTTCCCCTTCGTTAAGAAGCCCTAGGACCGTGGCCGTGTGGCGGGTCGGGGGCATCCTGGCGGTGCTCCTTCTCTCCGCCTGCGCCCACCTGGAAAGCGACCGCCTCCAAGAGGAGGCCGGAACGCTTCCCGATCGGGCCCGGGTCGCGGAGGTTCCCTTCTATCCGCAGGAGGCCCATTACTGCGGTCCGGCCTCCCTGGCCATGGTCCTGTCCTGGTCCGGCCGCGAGGTGGGGCAGCGGGAGGTGGCGCCGGAGGTGTTCACCCCCGACCGGGACGGCAGCTTCCGTACCGACATCCTGGCCGCTGCCAGGCGGCACGGGCGTCTGGCGATTCCGGTGAAGGATCTGGAAGGGGTGCTGGCCGAGGTGGCCGCCGGCCATCCGGTGCTGGTCTTCCAGAATCTGGGCCTCGACTGGCTGCCCCGGTGGCATTACGCCGTGGTGGTGGGGTACGACCTCGGTAGCGGGCGAATGGTGCTGCACACCGGGCGCAGGGAAGCCCGGGAGGTAGCCCTTTCTACCTTCGAGCGCACGTGGGAGCGCGGGGGGCGGTGGGCCCTGGTGGTCCTCCCGCCGGGGGAGATGGCGGCCACGGCGGAGCCGCTTGCGGTGCTGGAGGCGGGCGTGGGCCTGGAGCGGGCCGATCGCCATGCGGCGGCCGGACGGGTCTACGCCGCCGTGACCCGCCGCTGGCCCGACCGCGTGGAGGGCTGGATCGGACTGGGGAACGTCCGGTATCACCAGGGCGAGCTGGAAGGCGCGGAGTCGGCCTACCGGGAGGCCTTGCGCCTCGAACCCCGGAAGGCGGAGGCCTGGAATAACTTGGCCCTGGTGCTCGGGCGGTCCGGCCGGACCCGGGCGGCCCGGGAGGCCGCCCGTTCCGCCATCCGTTCCGCCGGGGGGAAGGGGGAGGCCTACCGGGAAACCCTGCAAGAACTAGGGGGAACCCCCGAAAAATTTCAATGAAAATCTGGATTGCCGGACCCTCCCGGCTACGGGAGACCATCAAACGAGATCAACCTGTGTGGCTCCGGACAAGGAGGTAGACATGCGCGTTACCGAAGGAATGGGGCTGGCCGCGGTGGCGGCCGTGCTGCTGGGCGGGCTCGCGGGGCCGGCCCACGCCGGCGACGCTTCCGCCGAGCTGCAGGACACGGATGGCGAGGCGGTCGGGGAGGTCAAACTGAAGGAGAGCCCCCACGGGGTCCTCGTGCACGCGGAACTGGAGGGGATGCCGGAGGGCACCCACGCCTTCCACATCCATGAAACCGGCCGGTGCGAACCGCCGTTCAAGTCCGCCGGCGGGCATTTCAATCCGGAGGACAAGGCCCACGGGTTCATGAGCGAGGAGGGGTACCACGCCGGGGATATGCCGAACATCCACGTCTCCGACTCCGGCGACCTGGAGGTGGAGTACTTCGCCCCGGGCGTGGAGCTCGATGAGCTGCTGGACGAAGACGGCGGGGCCATCCTGGTGCACGAAGGCGGGGACGACTACGAGACCGACCCCGCGGGGGACGCCGGGTCCCGTATCGCCTGCGGCGTGATCGAAGACTAGGATTCCCCGGGGTCGCAGCGGCCACCGCCGCGGCCCCGTTCCCCCGGACCCGGTCTCAGCGCGGCGTCGCTTCCCGGTCCCCGCGCCCCTCCTCCAGCTCCTGCCAGCAGGTTCCCGTCCAGATCTCCGCCGGCCGGAAGCGGTCCTTGTAGGCCATCTTGTCGCAGTCCCGGATCCAATACCCCAGATAGACGTGGGGGAAGCCTTCCTCCCGGGCGTGGGCGATCTGCCAGAGGATGGCGTAGGTTCCCAGCGAGCGCCGGCTCTCCTCCGGAGCGAAGAAGGTGTACATGGCGGAAAGACCGGTGGGCAGGAAGTCGGTTATGGCCACCGCCAGCAGGCGCTCCCCGGGGTCCCGGAGCTCCACCAGCCGGGTGTCCACCGGGGAAGTCAGGCAGGCCCGCCCGAATTCTTCCGGCTCCCGGAAATCCATCTCCCCGCCCGGGTGGCGGCTTTTCTGGTATCTGCGGTAGAGCTCGAAGTGCTCCAGGTCGAGCTCCGCCGGCCGGATCCGCGCATGGAGGTCGGCGTTGCGCCGCCAGGTTCGCCGCTGGCTGCGGTCGGCCCGGAACCGGTCGGCGGGGATGCGCAGGGATTCGCAGGCGCTGCAGCCCGGGCAATGCGGGCGGTAGAGCCGCGGGCCGCTGCGCCGGAAGCCGTACCGGATGAGCTCGCCGTACAGCTGGCTATCTACCGGCACCCCCGGGTCGTAGACCGCGGAAACCGCCGTCCGGTCGGGCAGATAGGGGCAGTCGTAGGGAAAAGTGGCGTATAATGTCATGCCTGGGGTTGGCCGATGGGGCTTGGTTGACACCCTGGCGGACCGGACCTAGGGTGCGTAAAATCGGGAATTTCCTGTCTACGAGCCAACCATGATAACGCAGTAGCCGTTTCCGGGTGGCGGCTCCGGCCCGCCGCCCTCAAGCCTATATACAGGAGCGAGCCTTGAAGCTCACTGGCGCAGATATCGTCGTCCGATGCTTGCAGGAAGAGGGAGTGGATACGGTCTTCGGGTACCCCGGAGGGGCCGTGCTCCACGTATACGATGCCCTGTTCAAGCAGGACCGCGTGCGCCATGTATTGGTTCGCCACGAGCAGGCCGCCATCCATGCGGCCGAGGGCTATTCCCAGGCCACCGGCAAGGTGGGCGTGGGCCTGGTGACCTCCGGGCCCGGGGCTACCAACGCCGTTACCGGCCTGGCCACCGCGCACATGGATTCGGTGCCTATGGTGGTTATCACCGGCCAGGTGCCCACCGCCATGATCGGCAACGACGCCTTCCAGGAGGCGGATACCGTCGGCATTACCCGGCCGTGCACCAAGCACAATTTCCTGGTGAAGGACGTCAGCGAGCTGGCCTCCACCATCAAGAAGGCCTTCTACATCGCCTCCACGGGGCGCCCGGGGCCCGTGGTGGTGGATATCCCCAAGGATGTCACCGCCACGGAGTACGAGTTCGAGTATCCCCAGGAAGTGCATATGCGCTCCTATAACCCCACCATCAAGGGGCACTCCGGGCAGATCAAGAAGGCCGTGGAGCTTATGCGCAACGCCGAGCGCCCCATGGTCTATACCGGGGGCGGCGTGGTGCTCGGTGACGCCGCCGAGGAACTGACCCAACTGGTGCGCAAGCTCAACTTTCCCATCACCAACACCCTGATGGGGTTGGGCGGCTACCCCGGCGACGATCCGCAGTTCGTGGGCATGCTCGGCATGCACGGCACCTACGAGGCCAACATGGCCATCACCCACTGCGACGTGCTGGTGGCCATCGGCGCCCGGTTCGACGACCGGGTCACCGGCAAGATCGAGCGCTTCGCCCCGCACGCCAAGATCGTCCACGTGGACATCGACCCCGCGAGCATCTCCAAGAACGTGGAGGTGGACGTGCCCATCGTCGGGCATGTGCAATCCGTCCTGGAGGAGATGAACCAGATCGTGGACCGGGAGGGCCCCGGGGAAACGGGGCGCCTGCAGCCCTGGTGGGATCAGATCAACGAGTGGCGCGGCCGCGATTGCCTGAAGTACGACCGCGACAGCGGCCTGATCAAGCCGCAGTTCGTGCTGGAGAAGCTCTACGAGGTGAGCGAGGGCAACGCCATCATCACCTCCGACGTGGGCCAGCACCAGATGTGGGCGGCGCAGTTCTACCACTTCAAGCGCCCTCGCCAGTGGCTCAACTCCGGTGGCCTGGGCACCATGGGCTACGGCCTGCCCGCGGCCCTCGGCGCGCAGATGGCCTACCCGGACGCGGCGGTGGCCTGCGTTACCGGGGAGGGCAGCATCCAGATGAACATTCAGGAGCTGTCCACCGCCAAGCAGTACCGGCTGCCCGTCAAGGTGATCAACCTGAACAACGGCTACCTGGGCATGGTGCGCCAGTGGCAGGAGCTGTTCTACGAGAGCCGCTACGCCGAGTCCTACGTGGACGCCCTGCCGGACTTCGTGGCCCTGGCCGAGTCCTACGGCCACGTGGGCCTGCGCACCGACAAGCCCGGGGACGTGGAGGGGATGCTCCGCGAGGCCCTGAGCACGGACCGGCTGGTGTTCCTGGACTTCGTCACCGACCCGGCCGAGAACGTCTATCCCATGGTCCCGGCCGGTGCCGGCCTGGACGAAATGGTCCTGGTGTGAGGGGCGCCCCATGCGACGCGTGATATCCGTACTGCTGGAGAACGAGGCCGGGGCCCTGTCCCGGGTGGCCGGCCTGTTCTCCGCCCGGGGCTACAATATCGAGGGTCTGTCGGTGGCCCCCACCGACGACGAGGGGGTCTCCCGGATGACCATCGTCACCTGGGGCGACGACCAGATCCTCGAGCAGATCATCAAGCAGCTCCGCAAGCTCGTGGAGGTGATCAAGGTCACCGATCTCACCGAGGGCGCCCACGTGGAGCGGGAGATGGTGCTGCTCAAGGTGCAGGCCGAGTCGGGCGACGAGCGCGCCGAGGTGAAGCGCATCGCCGACATCTACCGCAGCCGCATCATCGACATCACCGACACCTCCTACACCCTCGAGGTGACCGGCGACGGCCAGAAGGTGCAGTCCATGGTGGAGCTGTTCGAGCCTTCCCGGGTCGTGGAGGTGGTGCGAACCGGGGCCATCGCCATCGGACGCGGTGCCCGCGGCATGTGAGCCGCCCTCCAGCGGGCTCCTGACGGGGGTGCGAGGTTCGCACCCCCGTCGCATTCGGTGCCGAAAGCCTTCGCACCGGATACCGAATCCCCATCCGTAATCCAACGCATGTGGTCAGGTCTAGGAAAGGACGCGAGTGCCATGAAGGTTTACTACGATCAGGACGCCGACCTCTCTCTGATCCAGGGCAAGGAGGTGGCCATCATCGGCTACGGCTCCCAGGGCCACGCCCACGCCAACAACCTGAAGGATTCCGGGGTCTCCGTGACCGTGGGCCTGCGGGAGGGCTCCGGCTCCTGGGCCAAGGCGGAGAACGCCGGCCTGAAGGTGGCCAGCGTGGAGGACGCCGTGGCCAAGGCCGACGTGGTCATGGTGCTGGCCCCCGACGAGCACCAGAAGGAGCTCTACTACGGCCAGATCGAGCCCAACCTGAAGGAGGGCGCCGGGCTCGCCTTCGCCCATGGCTTCAACATCAACTACGGTCAGGTGATCCCCCGCAAGGATCTGGACGTGTTCATGGTGGCCCCCAAGGGCCCCGGCCACACCGTGCGCGCCACCTTCGAGCAGGGCAGCGGCGTGCCCAGCCTGATCGCCATCGAGCAGGACGCCACCGGCAAGGCCCAGGACATCGCGCTTTCCTACGCCCGCGCCAACGGCGGCACCCGCGCCGGCGTCATCGAGACCACCTTCCGCGAGGAGACCGAGACCGACCTGTTCGGCGAGCAGGCGGTGCTGTGCGGCGGCCTGTCGGCGCTGATCCAGTCCGGCTTCGAGACCCTCACCGAGGCGGGCTACGCCCCGGAGATGGCCTACTTCGAGTGCCTGCACGAGATGAAGCTCATCGTGGACCTGCTTTACGAGGGCGGCATCGCCAACATGCGCTACTCCATCTCCAACACCGCGGAATACGGCGACTTCTCCCGCGGACGGCGCCTCATCAACGAGGACGTCAAGGAGGAGATGCGCAAGGTCCTCGGCGAGATCCAGGACGGCAGCTTCGCCAAGGAGTACATCCTGGAGAACCAGGCCGGTACCCCTCGGCTGCAGTCCGCCCGACGCTTGGCGCGGGAGCATCCCATCGAGGAGGTGGGCGAGCGCCTGCGCTCGCAGATGAAGTTCATGAGCGCCGGCAAGCTGGTGGACCGGGATAAGAACTGAGTCCCGCGGCAAGCACTGCAACGGATCCGGGCCCGTTCCGCCGCCTCCGCGGCGGGGCGCGGCCCGGCTTTTGCGAGGAAACGGAGGAATGAGAACCCGCGCCAACCCCCGCAAGGGGGTGTTCGTGCTGCCCAATCTGCTCACCACGGCGGCCATGTTTAGCGGCTTCTTCGCCCTGATCAAATCCGTGGAGGGGGCCTACGTCCTGGCCTCGGTGGCGATTCTGGTGGCACTGGTGTTCGATGGCCTGGACGGCCGGGTGGCCCGACTGATCAACGCCGAGACGGATTTTGGCGCCGAGTACGACAGTATTTCCGACGTCATCGCCTTCGGCCTGGCCCCGGCGGTGCTGGTGCACCAGTGGGCCCTGGGGCCCTTCGGCAACATCGGCTGGCTCGGTGGCTTCCTGTTCACCGCCTGTGCCGGGCTGCGCCTGGCCCGCTTCAACACCCAGAGCGCGGTCAAGGACAAGCGCTACTTCCAGGGCCTTCCGGCCCCCGCGGCCGCGGCCACCCTGGCCACCTGGGTGCTGTTCGTGGCGCAGACACCCGTAACCGGGGTCTGGGTGAACCTGGCCTCCCTGTTCGGGGTCTATGCATTGGCATTGCTCATGGTGAGCAATATCCGTTTCCGCAGCTTCAAGGACGCCGATCTCCGGCACCGGGTACCGTTCTTCGCGGCGGTTCTGATCGTGGGGGCGCTGATCCTGGTGGCCATCCATCCGCCGCTGGTGCTGTTCGGCTTCTTTTTCCTCTACGCCCTGGCCGGGCCGGTGGATACCATGCGCCAGCTCCGACGCAAGCGTTCGCAGCGCCGGAAGCGGGGCGAGGTTGACAGCCCCGGTCGGGAGCAATAAGTTCTATAACTGGCGAAAATTCATGCCCAGGGGATTTGCACCAATGGGAGTGTCAGCGATTCAAGGCGCCGCATCCCCCCGGTTCCGGGCCGCCCCTCATGGCGGCTGCGGTCCCGTACGTGCTGCTGTCGCGATGTCCTTCCTGCGCCTATCCCACCTCCTGCCCCTGCGGCGGCTACGCCTCCTACGCGGCTGACCGCACCCCCGATCCCCATTTCGCGGAATCCGGCCGGGTGCGCCGCCCTCGAAGTAGCGCGCACCGCCTACGCCGTTGATTCGCGCCGTTTCCCAATTTGCCCGTAGCCTTCCGTTGAGGCCGGTTGGACGAGCGGAGACTGCCCCATGGCCGACCGAGTACTGATTTTCGATACCACCCTGCGCGACGGGGAGCAGAGCCCCGGCGCCTCCATGAACGCCGACGAGAAGATGCAGATCGCCCGTGCCCTGGAACGGCTGCGGGTGGACGTGATCGAGGCCGGCTTCCCGTCCGCCTCCAAGGGCGATTTCGCCTCCGTGAAGGCCATCGCCGACGAGATCCGCGATTCCCAGATCTGCGGCCTGGCCCGGGCGCGCGAGGCGGACATCGACGGCGCGGGGGAGGCGCTGGCCGGGGCCTCCGATCCGCGCATCCACACCTTCATCGCCACCAGCGATATCCATCTGCGCGCCAAGCTCAAGATGAGCCGGGACGAGGTGCAGGATATCGCGGTGGCCGCGGTGAAGCGGGCCCGCCGCTACACGGATAACGTGGAGTTCTCCGCCGAGGACGCCGGGCGCACCGATTCCGATTTCCTGTGCCGGATGGTGGAAGCGGCCATTGACGCCGGCGCCACCACCATCAACATCCCGGACACGGTGGGCTACGCCATTCCGCAGGAGTTCGGCGACCGCATCCGCATGCTGCGCGAGCGGGTGCCCAACAGCGACCGGGCCACCTTCTCGGTGCACTGCCACAACGACCTCGGCCTGGCCGTGTCCAACTCCCTGGCGGCGGTGGAGAACGGCGCCCGGCAGGTGGAGTGCACGGTGAACGGCCTGGGCGAGCGTGCCGGCAACGCCGCCATGGAGGAGGTGGTCATGGCCCTGCGCACCCGGGCCGACCACTTCGGCGTGGACACCCGCATCGAGACCACCGAGATCGTGCCCACCAGCCGCCTGGTGGCCACCGTCTCCGGCTTCGCCGTGCAGAACAACAAGGCCATCGTCGGCGCCAACGCCTTCGCCCACGAGTCGGGCATCCACCAGGACGGCGTGCTCAAGGAGCGCGAGACCTACGAGATCATGACCGCCGAGAGCGTGGGCTGGTCCCGCAACCGCATGGTCCTGGGCAAGCTCTCCGGGCGCAATGCCTTCCGCACCCGGCTCCAGGAGCTGGGCGTCCACCTGGACGAGCAGCAGTTCGAGGCCACCTTCGAGCGCTTCAAGGCCCTCGCCGACCGCAAGCGGGAGATCTTCGACGAGGACCTCCTGGCCCTGGTGAACGACGAGGTGACCCGGATCGCCGAGCGCTACAAGGTGGCCCGGCTCCACGTCTGCTCCGACACGGGGCAGGCGCCGGAGGCGGATCTGACCCTGGAGGTGGACGGCGCTGAGCGCTCGGCCACCGCCGGCGGGGACGGCCCGGTGGACGCCGCCTTCAAGGCGGTGGAGGCCATTACCGAGGTGGATGCGGAGCTCAAGCTCTACTCGGTGAACGCCATCACCGGCGGCACCGATGCCCAGGGCGAGGTGACGGTGCGCCTGGAGCGCGGCGGCCGCATCGTCAACGGCCAGGGGGCGGACACCGACATCGTCACCGCCTCCGTCAAGGCCTACGTGCATGCGCTGAACAAGCTGATGGGCGAGCCGCCGGCCAAGCATCCGCAGCTCTGAGGAGTGTCTGGTGCCCGGCAGGCCGGGCGCAGACTCCGGGGCGAGCGGAAAATTGGACCGCAGAGGGCGCGGAGGTCGCAGAAAACCGCAAACAATGGGTAAGCGCTTCCATTTTCTTCGTGCCCTCTGCGTATTCTGCGGTACCTAATTTGGCGCCGGTAGCCCGGCTCGCTGCCGGCGGCTCTTGAGTAGCAAGACAACGGAAAACGCAATGTCCGGAAAGACCCTTCTCGACAAGCTCTGGGACGCCCACGTGGTGGAGACCGATGACAACGGCGTCTCCCTGCTCTACATCGACCGCCACCTGGTGCACGAGGTGACCAGCCCGCAGGCCTTCGAGGGCCTGCGCCTGGCCGGGCGCACGGTGCGGCGTCCCGAGCTCACCTACGCGGTGCCCGACCACAACGTGCCCACCACGGATCGCTCCCAGGGCATCAGCGATCCGGTCTCCGCCAAGCAGGTGGCGGCCCTGGACCGCAACTGCGCGGAATTCGGTGTCACCGAGTTCAAGATGGACGACCCGCGCCAGGGCATCGTCCACGTGGTGGGGCCGGAGGAGGGCATCGTCCTGCCGGGCATGACCGTGGTCTGCGGCGACAGCCACACCTCCACCCACGGCGCCTTCGGCTGTCTGGCCTTCGGCATCGGCACCTCCGAGGTGGAGCACGTGCTGGCCACCCAGACCCTGCCGCAGCGCAAGCCCAAGTCCATGCGGGTGACGGTGGACGGGCCGCTGCCCACGGGAGTTACGGCCAAGGACGTAATCCTGGCCATCATCGGCCGGATCGGCACCGCCGGCGGCACCGGCTACGCCATCGAATTCGCCGGCCAGGCCTTCCGCGACCTCTCCGTGGAGGGGCGCATGACCGTCTGCAACATGGCCATCGAGGCGGGCGCCCGGGCCGGCATGGTGGCGGTGGACGACAAGACCATCGACTACTTCCGCGGCCGGGCCTACGCGCCGGAGGGCGAGGCCTGGGAGGCCGCCGAGGCCTACTGGCGGACCATGGTCTCCGATGCGGACGCCGTCTTCGACGCCGAGGTGAGCCTCGACGCCGGCGAGCTCATCCCCGAGGTGACCTGGGGCACCTCGCCGGAGATGACCGTGCCGGTGAGCGGCCGGGTTCCGGACCCGGCGCAGGAGGCCGATCCGGTGAAGCGTTCCGCCATGGAGAACGCCCTGGCCTACATGGGCCTGGAGCCCAATACCCCCATGCGGGAGATTCCCCTGGACAAGGTGTTCATCGGTTCCTGCACCAACGCCCGCATCGAGGACCTGCGCGCCGCCGCAGCGGTGGTGGACGGCAAGCGGGTGGCCGAGGGCGTGGAGGCCATGGTGGTGCCCGGCTCCGGCCTGGTGAAGGAGCAGGCCGAGAAGGAAGGGTTGGACAAAGTGTTCACCGAGGCCGGCTTCGAATGGCGCGAGCCCGGCTGCTCCATGTGCCTGGCCATGAACGAAGACCGGCTTGCCCCCGGCGAGCGCTGCGCTTCCACCTCCAACCGCAACTTCGAGGGCCGGCAGGGCCGGGGCGGGCGCACCCATCTGGTGAGCCCGGCCATGGCGGCCGCCGCCGCCATCGCGGGGCATTTCGAGGACGTGCGCGAGGTCTGAGCCGGTTTTAAAGGGGATTTGATCCGCAGAGACGCAAAGGACGCAGAGAAGGCAGACAAGCAAGGTGGGCCGAGCCTTTTGTAGGCGAGGCTGAACCGCGACCTACGAAGCCTGATTGGTCAAGGTCGTGGCGTGGACGCCGCTTCTACAACGGTCCCTCAAGCCAGGCTCGTTTTGTTCGTCCTCTGGGTTCCCCGCGTCTCTGCGGGCAACCTGCCGTCAAAGGGAGTACGACTGTGGAACCGTTTACCCGCATGAGGGGCCTGGTGGCGCCGCTCGACCGCGCCAACGTGGACACCGACGCCATCATCCCCAAGCAGTTCCTGAAGTCCATCGAGCGCACCGGATTCGGCGTGAACCTGTTCGACGAGTGGCGCTACCTGGACGAGGGCGAGCCTGGCAAGGACAATAGCGCCCGCCCGGAAAATCCCGATTTCCTCCTCAACCAGGACCGCTACCGCGGCGCCACCGTGCTCCTGGCGCGGGAGAACTTCGGCTGCGGCAGCTCCCGCGAGCACGCCCCCTGGGCCCTGGCGGACTATGGCTTCCGCGTCATCATCGCGCCGAGCTTCGCCGACATCTTCGCCAACAACTGCACCAAGAACGGCATCCTCACCATCACCCTGGAAGCCGATACGGTGGACCGCCTGTTCAAGGAGGTGGAGGCGCAGCCCGGCTATGAGCTGGACGTGGACCTGGAGGCCCAGACCGTCACCACCCCCTCGGGGGAGCGGGTCCCCTTCGAGGTGGACGAGCACAAGAAGCACATGCTCCTCAATGGCCTCGACGAGATCGGCCTCACCCTGGAGCGCGACGCCGCCATTGCCGCCTTCGAGGCGGAATACCGCAAGCGGGCTCCTTGGGTGTTCGAGGCACAAGGGTAGGGCGGACCGCGGGTAGAACCGCAGAGACGCAAAGGCCGCAGAGAACGACCAAAAACGCCTTGATGGTTGCCCGTAGCAGGAGCGGCGTCCCCGGCGCGACCTTGGTCCGACGGCCCGCACCGCTCCCACGGGAGACCGGCTTCCGTTCAATGGTATGCCTTCTCCGTGCCCTCTGCGTCTCCGCGGTTGGAAGAATCGTATAAGGAAAGGAACCCCATGACGCACAAGCTCGCCGTACTGCCGGGTGATGGCATCGGCCCTGACATCGTCCGCGAGGCCTGCAAGGTTCTGGAGGTGCTGCGCGCCGACTTCGGCCTGGACGTGGCCTGGGAGGAGGCCCCCGTGGGCGGCACCGCCTACGATCAGACCGGCCACCCCCTGCCCGACACCACTCTGGAGCTGGCCAAGAGCGCCGATGCGGTTCTGTTGGGCGCTGTGGGCGGCCCGCAATGGGATAACCTGGACTACACCCTGCGCCCTGAGCGGGTGGCCCTGCTTGGCCTGCGCAAGGAGCTGGACCTGTTCGCCAACCTGCGCCCGGCCAAGGTATTCCCCGAGCTGGTGGACGCCTCTGCCCTGCGCCCCGAGGTGGCGGAGGGCATCGATATCATGGTGGTGCGCGAGCTCACCAGCGGCATCTACTTCGGCGAACCCCGCGGGGTGGAAGAGCTCCCCGATGGCCGCCGCAAGGGCCTGAACTCCCTCGTCTATACCAGCGACGAGATCGAGCGCATCGCCCGGGTGGCCTTCGAAATCGCCCGCAAGCGCTCGGGGCGGGTATGCAGCGTCGACAAGGCCAATGTGCTCGAGGTTAGCCAGCTGTGGCGGGACGTGGTCAGCCACGTGGGGCAGCGGGAATTCCCGGACGTGGAGCTGTCTCATATGTACGTGGATAACGCGGCCATGCAGCTCGTCCGGGACCCCAAGCAGTTCGATGTCATGGTAACCACCAATATGTTCGGCGACATCCTCTCCGATGAGGCCAGCATGCTCACCGGCTCCATCGGGCTGCTGCCGAGCGCCTCCCTGAGCGCCGAGGGCGCCGGCATGTACGAGCCCATCCACGGGTCCGCCCCAGATATCGCCGGCATTGGCAAGGCCAATCCGCTGGCCACCATCCTGTCGACGGCCATGATGCTCCGCTACAGCCTGGATGAGATCGAGCTGGCCGACCGGATTGAGCGGGCCGTGGGGCAAGTCCTCGCTGACGGGCTGCGCACCCCGGATATTGCGGGCGAGGGCGAGCGGGCCATCGGCACCGCCGAGATGGGCGACGCGGTGGTGGCGGCGCTGCGCGGCTAGGCAGCTACCTGAAGGAGCCCGCTTTAGCGGGCGATTAGGCGAAGGAAGCCCCGGGACCCGGCCAGGGATCGCCCACCGAAGTGGGCTCCTACCAGCGGGGTCCGGAGGTTGAATTTCCGGGAATTTTGCGGCGCGGCCCCAGCAGGCCAGACAGTGGGCAATCAATTATAGGTACGGACGCAATGGCGGCAGGCAGTGTGAAGCGGATCGGATTCGTGGGCTGGCGGGGCATGGTGGGCTCCGTGCTCATGCAGCGCATGCGGGAGGAGGGCGATTTCACCGGCATCGAGCCGGTGTTCTTCTCCACTTCCCAGGCCGGCCAGCCGGGGCCCGACGTGGGCGTGGAAGTGCCGGCGGTGCAGGACGCCACAGACCTCGACGCCCTGCGCGAAATGGACGCGGTGGTCACCACCCAGGGCGGCGACTACACCGAGGAGGTGTACGGGGCCCTGCGCGAATCCGGCTGGGACGGGTACTGGATCGACGCCGCCTCCACCCTGCGCATGGCCGACGACAGCGTCATCATCCTCGACCCGGTGAACCGCGACCGCATCGACGCCGCCCTGGAGCAGGGCACCCGGACCTTCGTCGGCGGGAACTGCACGGTGAGCCTCATGCTCATGGCCCTGGGCGGGCTTTTCCGCGAGGGGCTGGTGGAGTGGATGACGTCCATGACCTACCAGGCCGCCTCCGGCTCGGGGGCCAAGCACATGCGCGAGCTCATTACCCAGATGGGCGCCCTGCGCGACGCCGCCGGGGCCCGGCTGGACGACCCCGCCGCGGGCATCCTGGAGATCGACCGAGCGGTGACCGAGCGCATGCGCACCGGGGACTTCCCCGATGACAACTTCGGGGTGCCCCTGGCCGGCAGTCTCATTCCCTGGATCGACAAGCCCATGGACAACGGCCAGAGCAAGGAGGAGTGGAAGGGCTCCGAGGAGACCAACAAGATCCTCGGCCGTCAGGGGGCCCCGGTGCCCATCGACGGCACCTGCGTGCGCATCGGCGCCATGCGCTCTCACGCCCAGGCCTTCACGATTAAGCTCACCCGCGACGTGCCCACCGACGAGGTGGAGGGCATCATCGGCTCCGCCAACGACTGGGTGCGGGTGGTGCCCAACGAGAAGGATCCCAGCATGGAAGACCTGACGCCCGCGGCGGTGACCGGGACCCTCGAGGTCCCCGTGGGGCGCCTGCGCAAGATGCGCATGGGCGGCGAGTACCTGAACGCCTTCTCCGTGGGCGACCAGCTCCTGTGGGGCGCCGCCGAGCCGGTGCGGCGCATGCTGGGGATCCTCACCCACTCCTAGCGGCTCCCGGTCCCCGATCCGGGCCGGACTGACGACCCCCGGGCGACGGCCCGGGGGCGTTTTGTTATCGGAACCGGCGCTGCTGGGCGGCTGCTTTTTTCCCAGAGCTTGGTCCTAACAAAACCTTGTTAGGTAAATTTTCCTGGAAACCGGAGCAGGTTTCCCCGGTTTCCAAAACCCCAGCTCTTATCCAGTGCGCCTGGCGCTCGGGCCGTTTTCTACCGGTTCCGGGCCCCATTCAAGTCGGACTGGAGGCGAGGGCCGAAAGGATGACGCGGCATCCCGGACGGGCTGGCTGTTGCCCATCGGGGACGGACGACTGTCCTCGACAAATCGGGAAATCTTTGGTTTGTTGCTAGCTGCATTGAAAAAGGGGCTGCATTCCACATAATCCCAATCGTCGAGTTGCTCGTAAGGGAGGGTTTGCGGTAAAAAAGGCCCCGTCAGGCCCGAACAGGAGACCCTTCATGCCGAAATCCGCCCAGACAGGGCGCCTGCGCAGCCCATCTCGGGCCCGTGTGTCAGCCGCCGGGAAGGCCGGCCCCTTGGCCGGCCTTTTCCTGGGGCTGGTGGCCGTGTCCGAAACGGCGGTGGGTCTCGGGCTGGGAAAGCTCGAGGTCGAATCGAGGCTCGGCAGTCCCTTGCACGCGGAAGCGCCCGTCCACCTGAGCGGTCAGGAGTCCGCTACCTCTTTGGAAGTGGCCCTGGCGTCCGCCGAAGATTACCGGATGGTGGGCCAAACCCCGGCGCCGATCGTCCGGCAGCTGGAGGTGCGCCTGTTGGGCGGGGAGCCTCCGCGGATCGTCCTGCTCAGCTCTGAGCCCCTCCATGCCCCCCTTTTCGAGGTCATGGTCCGGATTGGTGACGGGGACAACCAAGTCCTGAAGATGTTCACCGTGGCCCTGGACCCGGCCCGGGCGGCCCCGCCCGAGGCGAAGGCCTCCGCCTCCCAATCCGCTGGCTCGGGATCCTCAGGGGGCGCTGGTACGAAGCCTCGCCCCGCCACCGCTTCGGCGGCACGGGAAGTCTCCGCCCCCCGCGGTGGGGAGCCGGCCGTTGAGCGCCCCGCGGTGGAGGTGACTGAGGGGTGGGCCAAGCGCGACCGCTACGGTCCGGTGCGTCCCGGGGACACCCTGGCCACCGTCGTTCAACGGGTCCGTCAGGACGCCTCGGTGCCCATGGAGTCGGCGCTCGTAGCGGTCTGGAAGGATAATCCCGAGGCCTTCGTGGACGGCAACATGAACCTGCTCCGGCGGGGGGCGGTTCTGGACCTCCCCGGAGAGGAACGCATCCGCCGCATCTCCGTGGAGGAGGCGGAGAGCCTGATCGCCGAGCAGCGCCGCGAGTGGGAAGAACGGGGGCAGCCGGGTGCCGATCCCAACCCCGGCCATGAGCGCTACCACCTCAAGGTGGGGCTGGACCGGGACGATAATGGAGCGCCCACCGCCTCCACGGAACCCGATTCCTCCGAGTCGGGGGATGACCCCGAGGAGGAAAAGAAGCCGGAAGAGGGAAAGGGGGAAGAAGAGCCCGAACAGGCTGAGCCGCCCGAGAAGGGGGAGGACTCCGAGGGCCCTGCGAAAGGGGAAGACCCCGAACAGGCGGAGTCTCCGGGGGAAGCAGAGGATCCCTCGGAGTCCGAGCCCGTCGCCGGGGATTCCCGGGACGGGGGCAGCCTCCAGGAGGCCGCCGTAGAGGCCGGCAAGGATATTGCCGGGGAAGGGGCCGCGGGCGAGCAGCCCGGGCTGGCGGTGGCCGAGGAGGTGCAGGCCGACCTGGAGGAGCTGCGCGGTTCCCTGGAGGACCGGCGCAGCTCCATGCAGACCACCATCGGCTCCTTGGAGGACCGTCTTACCTCCCTGAACGAGCGCCTGGACCAGCAGAGCGCCCTGATCGACAAGCAGAGCGAGACCATGTCCGCCATGGCCACTCGCCCGGCGGACGATGGCGGTATGCCGAGTCGTGACCGGTACACCCTCTGGGGGCTGGCCGGGGTGAATCTGCTCATGCTCCTCGCCATCCTAGCCCTATGGCGGAAGGTGAGCGGAGGGCCAAGGGGCACCCCTCCGCCCTCCGGGGATGGGGGGCTGGATGGGTCCGACGGGGCCATGGAGGACCTCGATCCCTTGACCCGGGCCAACGCCCAGGCGGCAGCGGGGGAGCTCAAACAGGCCCGTTCCACCCTCTGGCAGGCGCTGGCCCTGGAGCCCCAGAACTGGGCCCTGTACGGGCGCCTCCTGGACCTTTACGAAGAGGAATGGGACGGAGACCAGTTCGAGGAGGTGGCCCGCCGCCTCTTCTCCCAGCTGGGGGATTCCCATCCGGATTGGCAGGAGGAGATCCGCTGGCGTGGTCGGCAGCTCAAGCCCGAGAGCACCCTGTTCGCCGGCCTGGGCCATTCCACTCCGGTCGCAGGGTCGGAGGCAGGCGGCGCGGCGAAGGGCGACGAAGGCCCTTCCTTCGACATGGACGACTTCGATTTGGGTTTGTCCTCGGAGGCGGGGGCCGCGAACGAGTCTGCGCCGCCTTCCCCCGCGCCGACAACTGAACCGGAGTCCGGCGGGAATGCCGCTGCGGCGATGGGGGAGCCGGAGCCGGAAGATGACTTGGTCTTCAGCTTTGGGGACGAGCCCCAGGCCGAGGAGGAGCCGGTTCCCGCCCCGGATAAAGGGACCACGGGGGTGGCTTCCGCCGAAGCGGCGGGCACCTCTCTGGAGGAGGACCTGAGTCTGTCCCTGGATGGGGACGCTACGGAGCCCTCCTCCGCCTCCAACGGTCACGAATCGGGTACCGGGGAGGCCGGGGAGCATGCCGATCTGGCCCTGAATATGGACACCGGGGGCGGGTCGGACGAGCTTACCGCCGACCTCTCCGGGGCGTCGGCCCCGGTGGACTCTTCGGAGCCCACACCTTCGCGGGTGGGCTCCGGGGCAGCGGATGATGGCGGCAACGAGCTGGAATTCGATCTCGGCCTTGACGCCGGCAGCGAGGATTCCGGGTCGGCCGGGGAAGAGGATCTGGAATGGGCCGCCCCGGAGGGCTCGACCGGGAACGGACCCGAGGTCGCGGATGACGGCCTCGAATTCGACCTCGGGTCGCTTGAAGAGGAAGGCCCTGCCCCTTCCCCCTCGGCCCCGGAGGCCACCGCGCCCAATGACGGCGCGGATGACCTGGACCTTTCGCTGTCCGATCTGTCCGGGGAAGGGCCGTCCGGCGGGGCTCAGGACGAGTCCTGGCTGGATCTCGATGCCTCCGGCGGCAACGAGGCCGGCGGAAGCGGTCCCGTTCCCGGCGAAGGCGGGGAGCCGGATGACAATGAGCTCGATATCAAGCTGGACCTCGCCCGCGCGTGGATCGATATGGGCGACCCCGAGTCGGCCCGGGGCCTGCTCCAGGAGGTGGAATCCCAGGGGGAGACGGAGCAGCAGGAGCGTGCGCGCCAGCTCCTGGCCTCCTTGTCCTGAGGTCGACCGAACCCTGCCAGCGGCGCCCCGTTCCGGCGGGGCGCCGCTTTTTTGGGTGAGGGGGGTGGTGCGTCATGGGTGATCGTGGCGCCGCCAACGGCAACGAGGGCCTGCATGCGGGCGGCAAAGTCCTGGCCGTCCTCCTGCTGGCCCTCGGGCTGACCCTGGGCGGGGGCCTGGCCGAGGTGCTGGCTACGGCGTTGCCCGTGGCCCTGGCCCTGCTCCGCTCTCCCGGTGCCGGAGGGGCTTTCCTCCTCCTGCTGCGGCGGCTCCGGGTGGTCTTCCTCTTCATCCTGATCCTGCACGGCTGGTTCTCGCCCGGCGTCCCGCTCTTTACCGAGCTGGGCGCATGGTCCCCCAGCCGGGCGGGGTTGGTGGAAGGGGTGCGGCTGGTGGGGGTGGTGGGATTGATGGCGGCCATGGTGGCCGCCCTAGTCCGGACCACCCCGGTTCCCGAGCTTGCCGGTGGGGTGGCCTGGGTCCTCCGGCCCCTGGGGCACCTGGGGGTGCCGGTGGAGCGGTTCGGCCGGCTGCTGGCCTGGACGGTGGAGCGGGTGGAGCCTGTGCGGCGGGAAACGGGCGCGGTGCGTCAGGTCCTGCGGCTGCGCCGCCCCTCCGGCCGGGGCCTGGCCGCCAGGCTCGGCCAGGAGGCGGCTGCGGCCCGGGTGGTTCTACGGCGCGCCCGCGAGGCCGCCGACCGCAACGCGGAGGCCCTGTACCTGCGCCGGGCCGGCGGCGTTCGTCCCCCCGGCGCCCCGGACCGGTACGATTGGGGCCTGATGGTCGCCGCCGGGACTTGGGGCCTACTGATGGCGGCGCTCTGACCGGAACGGGGAGACCGAATGCCACGGCGCATCGCCCTTCTGCTGGAGTTCGACGGGGCCCGCTTCCACGGCTGGCAGCGTCAGGCCAATGCCGTCAGCGTCCAGGAGACCCTGGAGTCGGCCCTGTCGCGGGTAGCCGATGGGCCCTTGCGTACCGTCGCCGCCGGGCGGACGGATTCCGGCGTGCACGCCCTGGGCATGGTCGCCCACTTTGATCCACCGGTGGAGCGGCCGCCCCGGGCCTGGGTGCAGGGGGCCAACGCCCACCTGCCGCCAGGGGCGGCGGTGGTGGAGGCGGCGCCCGTGGAGGCCGAGTTCGACGCCCGGCGCAAGGCCACTGCCCGTACCTATCTGTACCGGCTGCTCGCCCGGCCGGCCCGCCCGGGCCTGGAGCACGGCCGGGTAACCTGGGTGCGCGGCCCGCTGGACGTCGAGGCCATGGCCGCGGGGGCGCGCCACCTGGAGGGGAGGCACGATTTCTCCGCCTTCCGCGCTTCCGGCTGCCAGGCGGCCCACCCGGTGCGCGAGGTACAGCGCATCGCGGTCCGCGCCCTCGGCGAGGAGGTCCAGGTGGCGGTGCGCGCCGACGCATTCCTGTACAATATGGTGCGCATCATGGTCGGGTCCCTGGTCGAAGTGGGGCTGGGTCGGCGGGAACCGGCGTGGATCGGAGAGGTCCTGGTAGGGGGCGACCGGGATCTTGCCGGCCCGACGGCCCGCCCGGAAGGCCTGTATTTCGCCGCCGTCCACTATCCCCCCGAGTGGGGGGCGCCGGCGCCGCCGACACGGGGGCCGGGCGGCTTCGAACCGAGGAATTTCTGAGCGAGCGCCGTGGCCCGAACGCGCGTCAAGATCTGCGGGATCACCCGCCCGGAGGACGGCCGGATGGCCGCAGCGGCGGGCGCCGATGCCATCGGGCTGGTGTTCCATCCCGACAGCCCGCGGGCGGTGAGCCCGGAGCGGGCGGCGGAGATCTGCGCGGCGCTGCCGCCCTTCGTCACCGCCGTGGGCCTGTTCGTGGATCCCGCCCGCGAGCAGGTGGAGCGGACCCTGGCGGCTTGCCCCCTGGACCTCCTGCAGTTTCACGGCGGCGAGGCGCCGGAGTTCTGCGCCGCCTTCGGCCGACGCTACCTCAAGGCGGTGCGGGTGGGGGCGGAGACGGACCTGGCCGCGGCGGCGGCGCGCTACGGGGCCGATCGCCTGCTGCTGGACGCCTACGTCCCCGGGCAGGCCGGCGGCACCGGGCGCAGCTTCAACTGGGCGCTGATCCCCGCCGATCTCGCTTCCAGGGTGGTCCTGGCCGGTGGGCTGGATGCGGAGAACGTGGGCGAGGCGGTTCGGGCCGTGGGGCCTTATGCAGTGGATGCGAGCAGCGGTGTCGAGGAGGGACCGGGGGTCAAGTCGGCCGCCCGGGTGAAGGCCTTCATACAGGGAGTCCGGGATGCGGACCGAGGATAATTTGCCGGACAGCAACGGCCATTTCGGCATCTACGGGGGGCGTTTCGTCTCCGAAACGCTCATGGCGCCCATCCTCGAGCTGGACCGGGCCTACAGCGAGCTGCGTGAGGATGCCGCGTTCCAGGCCGAGCTGGCCGACGAGCTGCGCGATTATGTGGGCCGGCCCACCCCCATCTACGAGGCCAAGCGGCTCTCCCGGGAAACCGGCGGTGCGCGGATCTTCCTGAAGCGCGAGGACCTGACCCACACCGGCGCGCACAAGATCAATAACACCATCGGCCAGGGGCTGCTCGCCCGCCACATGGGCAAACAGCGCATCATCGCCGAGACCGGGGCGGGGCAGCACGGCGTGGCCACCGCCACCGTGGCCGCCCGCCTCGGTCTGGAGTGCGTGATCTACATGGGCGCCGAGGACATGCGGCGCCAGGCCATGAACGTCTACCGCATGCGGCTGCTGGGGGCGGAGGTGCGCGCCGTGGAGGCGGGCTCGCGCACCCTCAAGGACGCCATGAACGAGGCTATGCGCGACTGGGTCACCAACGTCGCCGATACCTTCTACGTCATCGGTACCGTGGCCGGCCCTCATCCCTATCCCCTGCTCGTGCGCGACTTCCAGGCGGTGCTCGGCCGCGAGGCCCGGGGGCAGATCCAGGACAAGCTGTGCCGCCTGCCCGATGCCCTGGTGGCCTGCGTGGGCGGCGGAAGCAACGCCATGGGCCTGTTCTACCCGTTTCTGGACGACGAGCAGGTGGCCATGGTGGGCGTGGAAGCCGGCGGCTACGGCCTGGCCACCGGCCACCACGCCGCGCCCCTGACCGGCGGCACCCCCGGGATCCTGCACGGCTCGCGCAGCTACCTCATGCAGGACGACCACGGCCAGATCCTGGCCACCCATTCCATCTCCGCCGGCCTGGACTACCCCGGCGTGGGGCCCGAGCACAGCCACCTCAAGGACCTGGGGCGGGTCGCCTACGAGACCGTGGACGACGACGAGGCCCTGGCCGCCTTCAAGCAGCTCACCGCCACCGAGGGCATCCTGCCCGCCCTGGAGTCCTCCCATGCCGTGGCCGCCGGGATGCGCCTGGCGCGCACCCTGGACCCCGAGCAGGCGGTGCTGGTGAACCTCTCCGGACGGGGCGACAAGGACATCCACACGGTGGCGGAAACGGAAGAATTGTCGTGAATCGCATCGATACCACCTTCGCCCGGCTGCGCCGGGAAGGCCGCAAGGGGCTGGTGACGTTCCTCACCGCCGGGGACCCCGTTCCCGAGCAGACCGTGCCCCTGCTGCACACCCTGGTGGCTTCCGGCGTGGACGTGCTCGAGCTGGGGGTGCCGTTCACCGACCCGCTGGCGGACGGTCCGGTGATCCAGCGCGCCTCCGAGCGGGCGCTGGCCCATGACGTCAGCCTGGAGGACGTCCTGGAGATGGTCCGCGCCTTCCGGGCCGACGACCCCCATACCCCTGTGGTGCTCATGGGCTACGCCAACCCGGTGGAGCGCATGGGCCCGGCCCCCTTTGCGGAGCGGGCCGCCGAGGTGGGGGTGGACGGGCTGCTTACCGTGGACATGCCGCCGGAGGAGGCCGCTGAGTGGACGCGGCCCCTGCCCGGGGCCGGCGTTGCGCCCATCATGCTGGTGGCGCCCACCACCGCCGAGGAGCGGCTGGCGAAGACCGTGGAGCTGGCCGAGGGCTTCATCTACTACGTCTCCATGACCGGCGTAACCGGCGGCGGGGGGCTGGACGTGGCCTCCGTGCAGGAGCACGTGGAACCCATCCGCGCCCGCACCGACCTGCCCGTGGCGGTGGGCTTCGGGGTGCGGGACGCCGACTCCGCCGCCGCGGTGGCCGAGGCGGCCGACGCGGTGGTGGTGGGAAGCGCCCTGATCCGTACCGTGGAGGCGCACGTGGAGCATGCGGACGCCGGGGCCCTGCGGGAGGCGCTGGCGGCCCAGGTGGCCGACCTCCGCCGCGGGGTGGACCGCCACCAGACCGCTTCGAACTGAGCGCCGGAGGCTGGGCCCGCAACCGAGCTTCGGCGAACCAGGCAGCAGGTGGGGCGGTGCGGAACGCCCTCCACCACAAGTATCGTCGGCCCATTGAGCCGGCGGGTGCGCCAGGCGCGCCCGGGCCGTGGCCGCCAAAGGGGAAGGACGGTCGTACCATGAGCTGGTTTCAGAAGATCATGCCCCCCAAGATCAAGGAAAAGCAGAGCAAGGGGGGAACCACGCCGGAGGGCCTGTGGGACAAGTGCCCGAGCTGCCAGGCCATTCTCTACCGCAAGGACCTGGAGCGCGCCTACCAGGTCTGCCCGAAATGCGACCACCACCACCGCCTGAGCGCCCGCCGGCGGCTGGATTTTTTCCTGGATCCGGACGGTCGCGAGGAGATCGGGGTCGGGCTGACCGCCAACGATCCCCTGCGCTTCCGGGACTCCAAGAAATACCGCGACCGCCTGGCCCAGGCCCAGAAGCAGACCGGGGAGAAGGACGCCCTGGTGGCGATGCGCGGCACCCTGCTGGGGCAGGGGGTGGTGGGCTCCGCCTTCGATTTCCAGTTCATGGGCGGCTCCATGGGGTCCGTGGTGGGCGAGCGGTTCGTGCGGGCGGTGGACCGGGCCCGCGAGGACCGGGTGCCCCTGGTGAACTTCTCCGCCAGCGGCGGGGCGCGCATGCAGGAGGGGCTTTTCTCCCTGATGCAGATGAGCAAGACCTCCGCCGCCCTGGCCAAGCTGGACGACGCGGGGCTGCCCTTTGTCTCCGTGCTCACCGATCCCACCATGGGCGGGGTCTCCGCCAGCCTGGCCATGCTTGGGGACGTGATCGTGGCCGAGCCCAAGGCCCTGATCGGCTTCGCCGGTCCCCGGGTGATCCAGCAGACCGTGCAGGAGACCCTTCCCGAGGGCTTCCAGGAGGCGGAGTTCCTCCAGGACCACGGCGCGGTGGACTTCATCGTCGACCGCCGTGAGATGCGGGAGGCCATCGCCGACCTCCTGGCCACCCTCAATCATCTGCCCGCCACCGGCTGAGGCGGGAAGCGCGCCGACCGTGGCGGAATCCCCGGAGCTCCGGGCCTGGCTGGAGCGGATAGAAGCCGGCCATCCCGCCGACATCGCCCTTGGTCTCGACCGGGTCGGCGCCGTGGCGGAGCGGCTGGGCCTGCTCCCGGCGCCCGTGCCGGTGGTGCTGGTAGGGGGGACCAACGGCAAGGGGTCGGTGGTGGCCTTCCTGGAGGCCGCCCTCCGGGAGGCCGGCCACCGCGTGGGCGCGTACACCTCGCCCCATTTTTTCCGCTTCAACGAACGCATCCGGATCGGGGGCCGACCCGCCGCCGATGCCACGCTCCTTTCTGCCTTCGAGGCGGTGGAGGCGGCGCGCGGCAATACCCCCCTTACCTATTTCGAGTTCACCACCCTGGTCGCCATGAGCGCTTTCCGGGAGGTGGTGGACATCGCCGTGCTGGAGGTTGGGCTGGGAGGGCGCC
The DNA here is from genome assembly GCF_001399755.1 of Thiohalorhabdus denitrificans. Lineage (NCBI taxonomy): Bacteria > Pseudomonadati > Pseudomonadota > Gammaproteobacteria > Thiohalorhabdales > Thiohalorhabdaceae > Thiohalorhabdus > Thiohalorhabdus denitrificans. The sequence goes on from NZ_LJCP01000009.1 coordinate 75,060, forward strand.
TGGATGCCGTCAACCTCTGGGACCCCCTCCTCAGCGTGGTGACCTCCATCGACCTCGACCATCAGGCCTTCCTTGGTGGTGACCGGGAGACCATCGGCGCCGAGAAGGCGGGAATCTTCCGTCCCGGTGTGCCGGCTGTCTGCGGGGACCCCCGGCCACCGCGGTCCCTGCTGGAGGCCGCCGGTGAGGATCTCTGGGTCCAGGGCCGGGACTTCACGGCCACCCCCGGAGAGGCGGGCGAGTGGCAGTGGGTCGGGTCCGGGCGGACCCTGGGCCCGCTTCCCGGTCCGCGTCTGGCCGGGGCGTACCAGCTCCGCAATGCCGCCACCGCCGTGGCCGCCGGCCTCCGCCTTCCCGAGCCCTTCGGCCTTGATGAGGTCCATTGGCGGGCCGCCCTGCCGCGGGTTGCCCTTCCTGGCAGGGGGCAGCAGGTGCCGGGGCCCATTCCCGTTTGGCTGGACGTCGCGCACAATCCGGCCGCCGCCCGGGGGCTCGCCGATCTGTTGCAGGGGAACCCGGCCTCCGGACGCACCCTGGCGGTGTTCGGCGCCATGCAGGACAAGGACGCCCGCGGCGTGGCGGACTCCATGGCCGCTGTCATCGACCGGTGGTACCCTTGCAATATGCCCGCGGAGCGCGGCATGGCGGGGGAGGAGCTGGCCCGGACCCCGCCGATCTCAACCATGGAGTGCCGGGGGCCGTTCCCGGATCCCGCCGCCGCCCTGGAGGCGGCCCGTGGGGACGCGCGGCCGGGCCGCGACCGGATCGTGGTTTTCGGCAGCTTTTTGATGGTGGCTGCCGCCCTGGAGGCGTTGGAGGAGGCGTTCGCCCGGGAAGGGCGGGAGCCGCCCCCGGAGGAGGGGTTGCTGCAATGAGCGCAGGGCGTGCACGAGGCTCGGAAGAGGGCGGGAAAGGATCCCGTTTCTATAAGGTCGTCGGCGGCATGGTGGTCGCATTGGTGGTGGCGGTGGTCGTCCTGCCCCTCTGGTTCGGCGGCGGGCAGACGAACCAGGGCCGGGTGGTGGAGATCCAGCCGGGGGGGACCGATTCCGACGGGGGCGAGGCGCCCGGTTCCGGTGAGGATACCGGCCCGTCTGCAGGTGATGCGGTAACCCATCCCCTGGAAGAGGGCGGGGACGCCGAGGAGGAAGGCCAGGAGAAATGGTGGCGGCGCACGGTGGATGGAGGCGAGGCTGCCTCCGACGACCCCTCAGCTGCCGCCGCGGAGCAAGTCCTGCCGGACCAGGGGAAGGCAGGTTCCGGGGGCGACCGGAGCCAAGTGCAGGCCCCCGAGGAGGCGGAGGCCGAATCCGTCGATCCGTCCGAGCCGGAGGAGCCCGAAGAAACGGCCGATCCGCCGGCGGAGCAGACCGCCGCCAGGGAGAGCGGCGGGGAGGCTGGGGCGCAGGCCCCCGGAATGCCTGATGCCCCGTTCTGGGGTGTGATGGTGGGCTCCTTCCAGGACCCCGGCAACGCCAAAGGGCTCCGGGACCGCCTCCAGGAGCAGGGCTACGAGGTGTCCGTGGTACCCACGAAGGTGAAGGGGCGGCAGTGGCACCGCGTGATCGTGGGCAGCGGGGAGAGCCGCGAAGCCGTCCAGGATTTGGTGCCGTCCCTGGAGGAGACGGGCTTCGAGAACCTCCTCGTCATCGAAATCGAGGAAGGCCCGGCCTCCTCGTAAACCTCCTTCCACCGAAAACCGTCGAGCAAAGGACCGCTTTCCCGTGACCCTCCTGGACGTCCTCTGGCTGGTGATCATCGGGGTCTCCGCGGCCATCAGCCTGTGGCGCGGGTTCGTAAAGGAGGTGTTCTCCCTGGCCGCCTGGGTCCTGGCGGTGGTGGTGGCGGCCCGGCTCGGCTCGCCTTTGGCCCGGGCCCTCGGAGAAAGCATCGCCGATCCCCAGGTGCGTGCCGTCACCGCGTTCTTGCTGTTATTCTTCCTCACCCTGCTGGCGGCCTCCCTGGTGGGGGTCTTCGCCTACCGGCTGGTACACTCCGCGGGCCTCAAGCCCACGGACCGAACCCTGGGACTGTTTTTCGGGCTGCTGCGGGGAGTCGTGGTGGTAGGTGTTGTGGTCCTAGTGGTGCGGGGTACGCCGCTGGGCGAATCGCCCGTGTATGAGCAGGCCTACCTGCGCCCGGGGCTGGATCCGGTGGCGGATTTCCTGCACCGCCTCCTGCCGGCGGAGTATGGGGCCTACTTCGATGCCGGCATGCTGCCCCTGGAAGAGCTCCAGGAACGGGCCCGGGACGTGGGGAAGGACGCCCTGGACCGGGAAGGCCTGGAACGCGTAATCGAAAACAGTCTGGAAAGCGGTGAGTGACTACATGAACCACGCGGTGACCATCGACGACGACGCCTTCCACCACGAGTGCGGCGTCTGCGGGGTCTTCGGCCACGAAGAGGCGGCCAACCTCACCTACCTGGGGCTCTACGCCCTGCAGCACCGGGGCCAGGAGGCCGCCGGCGTCACCTCCTGCGACGGCACGCTGTTCCACACCCACCGCGGCATGGGCCGGGTGGCGGACGTCTTTGGCGCCGAGGACATGGACCGCCTCAAGGGGCGTCACGCTATCGGCCACGTGCGCTACTCCACCTCCGGGGCCTCCGTGGAGCGCAACGCCCAGCCGCTGGTAATCGATTACCAGCACGGCGGCCTGGGCATGGCCCACAACGGCAATCTGGTGAACGCCGCCCAGCTCCGCCAGGACCTGGAGCGCCAGGGCTCCATCTTCCAGACCGAGATGGATACCGAGGTGATCATCCACCTGGTGGCCCGGGCCCTGGGGACCAGCGTGGAGGAACGGCTTGCCAACGCCCTGCGCGAGGTGCGCGGTGCCTACACCCTGGTGGCCCTGACCGAATCCCGGCTGGTAGGGGCCCGTGACCCTCTGGGCTTCCGCCCGCTGGTCCTCGGCGAGATCGACGGCGCCTATGTGCTCGCTTCCGAGACCTGCGCCCTGGACCTGATCGGCGCCGAGCTGATCCGCGACATCGAGCCCGGGGAGATGGTGGTGATCACCCGGGACGGCGTCCGGTCCCTCTTCCCCTTCGAGCCGCAGCCGCGCCGTATGTGCGTGTTCGAGTACATGTACTTCGCCCGGCCCGACAGCACCCTCGACGGCATCAACGTCTACAACGCCCGCAAGGCCATCGGCCGGGAGCTGGCCCGCGAGCACCCGGTGGAGGCGGACGTGGTGGTGCCGGTGCCCGACTCCGGGGTGGCCGCCGCCATGGGCTACGCGGAGGAATCCGGTTTGCCGCTGGAGCTGGGCCTGATCCGCAACCACTACGTGGGCCGCACCTTCATCGAGCCCAAGCAGGCCATCCGCCACTTCGGCGTGAAGGTGAAGCTCAACGCCGTGCGCGATGTCCTGAAGGGCAAGCGGGTAATCCTGGTGGACGACTCCATCGTCCGGGGCACCACCAGCGCCAAGATCGTGGGCATGGTGAAGGCCGCCGGGGCCGAGGAAGTACATATGCGCATCAGCGCGCCGCCCACCATCGGCCCCTGCCACTACGGCATCGACACCCCCGACCGCGACCAGCTCATCGCCGCCACCCATACCCAGGAGCAGATCCGTTCCAGCCTGGGCTGCGAGACGCTGGCCTATCTGAGCCTGGACGGGCTCTACCGCGGGATGGGCGGCCGCGCCCCGGGCTACTGCGACGCCTGCTTCTCCGACGACTATCCGGTGGCCCCCGAGGGGAAGGTCCAGCAGATGAGCCTGCTGCGAGAGGAGGCGGGATGAGCGAGGAGGACGCCCATTTCGAAACCCGCGGTATCCGAACGGGCATCCACCGCACCGGGGAGAAGGAGCACAGCGAGGCCCTGTTCCCCACCTCAAGCTTCGTCTTCGACAGCGCCGAAGAGGCAGCCGCCCGCTTCGCCGGGGAGAGCCCGGGCAACATCTACTCTCGCTTCACCAACCCCACGGTGCGCGCCTTCGAGGAGCGCCTGGCCAGCCTCGAGGGCGGTGAGCGAGGCGTCGCCTTCGCCTCCGGTATGGGCGCCATTACCGCCACCCTTATGGGCCTGCTCAACGCCGGCGACCACGTGGTGGCCTCCAACAGTTTGTTCGGCTCCACCACCGGCCTTCTCAACAACATCTTCTCTCGTTTCGGGGTGACCACCACCTTCGTCGACCCCGCGGACGGGGAGGCCTGGTCGGCGGCGGTTACCGAGCAGACCCGGCTGTTCTTCCTGGAGACCCCCTCCAACCCGGGCATGGCGGTGGCCGACATCGCCGACCTGGCCGGGCGCGCCCACGAGGCCGGTGCCTGGCTGGTGGTGGACAACTGCTTCTGCACTCCCGCTCTGCAGCGCCCCCTGGCGCTGGGCGCCGATCTGGTGATCCACTCCGCCACCAAGTACCTGGACGGCCAGGGCCGGTGCGTGGGAGGCGCCGTGGTGGGTCCCGAGGCGCTGGCCGGGGACAAGGTCTTCCCCATCCTGCGCACCGCCGGCATCACCATGAGCCCCTTCAACGCCTGGGTCTTCCTCAAGGGTCTGGAGACCCTGTCCCTGCGCATGGAACGCCACTGCGACAACGCCGAGCAGGTGGCCGGCTACCTGGCCGAACGCCTGGGCGCCGAGCGGGTCCGCTACCCGGGCCTGCCCAACCATCCCGGCCACGAGCTGGCCAGGCGTCAGCAGGACCGCTTCGGCGGCCTGCTGGCCTTCGATCTGCCGGGCGGTCGTGAGGACGCCTTCCGCTTCATCAACGCCCTGAAGATTCCCTCCATTACCGCCAACCTCGGCGACACCAAGACCACCGTCACCCATCCCGCCAGCACCACCCACGCCCGGGTTTCCGAGGCCGAGCGCCAGGCCGGAGGCGTTACCGAAGGCCTGGTACGGATCTCCGTGGGCCTGGAGAACGCCGAGGACCTGAAGGCCGACCTGGAGCAGGCGCTGGCGGCTGCCCGGCTGCTCTGAACCCTTCAATGGCCGTACGGTACCGGCCCCGCTAATCTCCCATACGGGGCCTAGAGGAAGAGTGCCGGGGGTGCCCCCGGTACCGACCGGGACCCCGCCCGCATCGGGAGAGGGGGCCGTCCCGTTGAGGCTTGGGGAGGCACTTTGACCTGGTCAAACCGAATGCGTGCCGATGCTGAGGCGGCCCTGAGCGCCGCTCTGGCCACAGCCGATCCCGCACGGGGTGTTGCCGAGTGGCTGCGGGACCATCCCAGGGCCGGCCCGGGGCGCCGCGTGGTGGTGGCCATGGGGAAGGCGGCCTGTGCCATGGCAGCGGGGGCGGTGGCGGAAGGGGGCGTGGATCCCGCGGATGTCCTGGTGATCACCAAGGACGGCCACGGTGCGCGCTGCCCGGAAGGTGCCCGGTTCCTCGAGGCGGGCCATCCACGGCCCGATGGACGGTCCCTGGCGGCGGGGGCGGCCATCCTGGAATGGGTGGTGGGCCTTGGTGCCCGGGACGAGCTGCTCCTGCTGGTGTCGGGAGGAGCCTCCGCCCTGGCCGATGCCCTCCCGCCCGGCATCCCCCCGGGGGACTGGTACGCCGCCAACGAGGCGCTGGTCGGGGCGGGTTTGCCCATCGAGGCCATCAACGCCGTGCGCAAGCACTGCTCCCAGCTCAAAGGGGGGCAGCTGGCCCGTGCTGCCGCCCCTGCCCGGGTCACAGCTCTCCTTCTGTCCGATGTGATCGGGGATGATCCCGCCGTGATCGGCTCCGGGCCCGCCGCCCCCGACCCCTCCACCTTCGACGACGCCCTGGCCGCCCTGCACGGCCTCTCGGGCATCCCGGACTCCCTCCGCGCCCACCTGGAAGCGGGGCGAGGCGGGCATCGGGCCGAGACGCCGGTGGAGCTGCCCAACAGCCGAAACGTGGTGGTGGGAAGCAACCGGCAAGCCCTGGAATCGGCGGCCGAGGCCCTTCGGGAGCGGGGCTATGGGGCCCTGATCCTTACCGGCCGCCTCCAGGGCGAGGCCCGGGAAGTTGCCCGGGCGGTGGGGGCGGTGGCCCTGGAGGCGGCCGCCACCGCGGTCCCGGCCCCGCCCCCCGTGGCGCTGCTGTGGGGCGGAGAGACCACGGTCACCCTGGGACCCGAATCGGGGGAGGGGGGGCGCAACCAGGAGATGGCCCTGGCCATGGGCGAGGACCTGGCCGGGACCGAAGGGGTGGGGGTCCTGTGCGCGGGGACGGACGGCACCGACGGTCCCACCGACGCGGCGGGAGGATGGGTGGACGGGACCACCTGGGATCGGGCTCGGGAGGCGGGGTGGTCCATACGTGGTTCGCTGGCGGGCCACGACAGCGGCTCCCTGCTGGAGGCCCTGGGGGACCGGGTAGTGACGGGCCCGACGGGGACCAACGTGATGGACCTCTGCCTGGCGTTGGTGTCCCCCAAGCGGCCCTGGACACAGTCGGACAGTTCGGCAAACTAGGGCGCCAGGATGGCTGAAACGCGGATTGTCCCAAAGGAGAGGAACATGGCGTGTACCGGGCGGTGGATCATCGTGCTGCTGTTGGCCGGGCTGTTGGCCGGGTGTGGCGGGACCGATTTCCGGGCCCAGCCGGTACCCGACAGTGTGCCGGACAACTGGCGCGGTATCGTGAACGAGGCCAACAAGGACCCCTGGACGGTCCTGGGCTTCGGGCGCTCGGCGGAGGAGGGCGGCAGTCCGCTTTCCGGACGGAGCGGGGCCGATAGCAGGGCGCGGGACGATCTCGCCAGCCGCATGGCGGAGCGCCTGGACCATCTCCAAAGCCGCCTCGGGGAGGCCATGGCCTCGGAAGAGCAGGGCGAGGGACTGGAATCCTCGGATGTGGAGGCCATGCTGAAGCGGGCCGGGGATATCGCCATGAACCAATCCCACATCCCCCGCCGGCATCGCAACGAAAGCGGCACCTGGCAGGCGCTGGCCGTGGCGGACCTGGAGAAGGGGCTGCGCGAGGTTGCCTCCCGCCGGGACCTTTCGCAGGGCGTGCAGGAGAAGCTCATGAAGGAGGCGCGGAAGGCCCTGGGGAGCCGCAAAGGGGGCCAGGAAGGATCCGAATCGGGGGAGGCGGGCTAGGAGCCCCACTCCAGGGCGGCTTTCCCGGTCTTGGTCCAGGGCCGGGAAGTTGGTAGCGTGAAGCCATGAAGCTCGATCCTGGGGGCCGGCGCCCTCCCTCGGAGGCGGGGGGCGCCTTCCTGGCCCAGCCCTCCGCTCCCCTCTGGAAGCGGGTTCCTGCCCGGGATCCCGAAGGCCGTCCCCTGGCCGATTTCATGATGATCATCCCGGGGCTGCGCGACCGGCCCGAGCCCGCCCTGCGCGCCACCGTTGCCGAGATCGAGGCCGTTTTCGCGGCCTACCGGCCCGTGGTGGTCTTCGCCGACCTGAACCTACGCCTCAACCTCCTCTGGGTCTCCCTTCGTCCCGCCCCGGGCATGTGCCTGGAGGTGGCCGCGGCCATCAAGAGCCGGGTCCCGGAGGCCCTGCTGGTGGCCAACCGCCGGGAGGCCATGGGGCGTTAGCTCCAGATCCGCTTCTGCTTGCGCCCGCGGTGGGCGAGCTGGGCCCGGCCCAGCCAGCCGATGGCGACCCCCACCAGAAGCACCATGAGCACCAGCAGCCCGCGCGACAAAGTGAACTCCCAGATCAGGAAGTTGATGTCGACGATGGTGGTGTTCTGCAGCACGAAGATCAGCACCAGCACCAGGAGGACAATGGCCAGTAGCAGCTTGTAGTGCATCGCGCGCCTCGGCTTGGGTAGGGGTCCGCTGAATGGGCGTCCGCATCCGGCCCCAGGCGAACCGGGGGATTGCCAAGTATGGAAGCATCGCAGGGCCGGGGCCGGCAAGAGGCGGGAAGGGAACGGGTTTCGGAGCTCCCTAGCCGCCGTTGGGCCGATCGCGGAAGCGCATGGACAGGTCGAGGCTGGTGAGGTCCCGGGTGAGGGCCCCGGAGCTGATGGCGTGCACGCCGGTTTCCGCCACCTCCCGGACGTTGGCCAGGTCAATGTTGCCGCTGGCCTCCAGGAAGCAGCCGCCGTTATTGTTGGAGACGGCCCGGTTCAGGTCGTCCAGGGAGAAGTTGTCCAGCAGCACCGCGTCCACTCCGGCGGCCAGGGCGGTCCGGAATTCCTCCAGATCCTCCACCTCCACCTGGATCCCCACCGTGTGGGGGGCCGCCTCCCGCGCCGCGCGCACCGCCGGTTCCAGCCCGCCCGCCCAGGCGAGGTGGTTCTCCTTGAGCAGCACGCCGTCGAACAGACCGTGGCGGTGGTTGTGGCCGCCGCCCACGCGCACGGCGTACTTCTGCGCCCCGCGCAGGCCGGGGAGGGTCTTGCGGGTGTCCACGATCCGCACCCCGGTTCCGGCCACCGCCTCCACCATCTCGGTGGTGGCGGTGGCGGTTCCGGAAAGCGTCTGCAGGAAGTTTAGAGCGGTACGCTCCCCGGTAAGCAGCGGCCGGGCGGGACCGCGCAAGCTGGCGACCTCGGCATCCACCTCCAACCGCTCGCCCTCCCCGGCATGCCACCGGATCGCGATCCGGGAATCGAGCTGGTGGAAGGCCTCCTCCACGAAGGGGCGCCCGCACAGGATGCCCTTCTCGCGGGCCACAATGACCGCTTCCGCGTCCCGGTCCGCGGGGACCGCCGCGAGGCTGAGGTCGCCGGGGCCGATGTCCTCGGCGAGGGCGCGGGCCACCGTCTCCTGAACCCCTGCCAGGGGAAGGGGAATGGTGCTCATCAAGGCCTCCTTGCGGCCCCTCGGCCGGCTCGCTGCGCCTTCTGTTGTGGCTCTGCGGTTCCCAAGCCGCCTTCTTTCATCCCTGAAGTGCGGCAAGCCGCTCGCGCTGGTCCCGGAGCTGTTGTTGCCGGGATTCGAACTCCGCCAGCTTCTCGCGCTCTTTGTCCACCACGTCCTCCGGGGCCTTGTCGCGGAAGCTGGGGTTGTCCAGCTTCTTGCGGCTGCGCTCCAGGTCGGCGTCCACCTTCTCCAGCTCCTTGTCCAGGCGCTGGATCTCGGCCTCCACGTCGATAAGGCCTTCCAGGGGTACCAGCACCTGGAGGTCGCCGGCCAGGCCGGTGGCGGATTGTGGCGGCTCCTCGCCTTCCGGCACCCAATCCAGGGATTCGGGCCGGGTCAGCGCATCGATGAAGATCCGGTGCTCCTCCACCCGCTGCCGGTCGCGCTCCCCACCGCTGCGCAGGAGCAGGGGAATGGCCTGGTTCGGGTTGATGTTCATCTCGCCGCGAATGGAGCGCACTGCACCCACGAAGGCCTCCAGCCACTCGAACTCGGCCTCCGCGTCCGAATCCATGCGGCCCTCGTCCGCCTCAGGGTAGGGCTGGCGCATGATGGTCTCGCCCTCCCGGCCCGCCAGGGGGGCCACCTTCTGCCAGATCTCCTCGGTGATGAAGGGCATGAAGGGGTGCAGCAGGCGGAGGCTAGCCTCCAGGACTCGGATCATGGTGCGCCGGGCGCTCTCGGCCGCCTCGCGGTCGTCACCGTTCAGGGCGGGCTTCACCAGCTCCAGGTACCAGTCGCAGTAGCTGTGCCAGATGAAGTCGTAGGCGGCGTGGGCGGCGTCATTGAAGCGGTAGGCGGCCATGGCCTCGGCCACCTCCGCCTCGGTGCGCTGCAGGCGGGAGACGATCCAGCGGTCCGCCCAACCGGGCGCGGTATCCGCCGCGGGCGGCTCGGTGACGTTCATCAGGTTGAAGCGGGCAGCGTTCCAGAGCTTGGTGCAGAAGTTGCGGTAGCCCTCGATGCGGCCCAGGTCGAACTTGATGTCGCGGCCCATGGTGGCCAGCGAGGCGAAGGTGAAGCGCAGGGCGTCGGCGCCGAAGGCGGGGATGCCGTCGGGGAACTCCTTGCGGGTCATCTTCTCGATGGCCTTGGCCTTGGCCGGCTGCATCATGGCGCTGGTGCGCTTCTCCACCAGCGCCTCCAGGTCGATGCCGTCGATGAGGTCCAGGGGGTCGAGGACGTTGCCCTTGGACTTGCTCATCTTGTTGCCCTCGGAGTCGCGCACCAGGCCGTGCACGTACACTTCCTCGAAGGGCACGTCGTCCATGAACTTCAGCCCCATCATGATCATGCGGGCCACCCAGAAGAAGATGATGTCGAAGCCGGTGACCAGCACGGAGGTGGGGTAGAAGGTTGCCAGCTCCTTGGTGTCCTCCGGCCAGCCCAGGGTGGAGAAGGGCCACAGCGCCGAGGAGAACCAGGTGTCCAGGACGTCCGGATCCTGGATCAGGTGGCGACCGCCGCAGTGGGGGCAGTCCTCCGGTCGGTCCTGGCCGTCCTCCGGCACCAAGGGGGTGGCCTCCGTGCCCACGCTGACGTGCTCGACCTGGTCCAGGACCTCCTTGAGGTCGAAATCGTGGTACTTGAGCCAGGCCGGGGAGGCCGGACCCACCTTGACCCCGTCCAGCTCCAGGTCGTGGGCGGCCAGCTTCAGGTGGTTCTCGTCGCAGTCGGCGCAGTACCAAACCGGCACCCGGTGGCCCCACCAGATCTGGCGGGAGATGCACCAGTCCTCCAGGTTGTGCATCCACTCGAAATAGGTCTTGGCCCAGTTCTCGGGCACGAAGCGGATGTCGCCGGTCTCCACCGCCTCGATGGCGGGTTTGGCCAGTGGGCCCACCTTCACGAACCACTGGTCGGTGAGGAAGGGCTCGATGACCGTCCCCGAACGATCGCCGCGGGGCACCATGAGGTTGTGGTCCTCCACCGCCTCCATCAGGCCCTGTCCCTCCAGGTCCGCCACCACCCGCTCCCGGGCCTCGTAGCGGTCCAGGCCGCGGTAGGCAGGCGGGGCGTTGTGATTGATGCGGGCGTCGTCGGTGAGGATGTTGAGCATGGGCAGGTCATGGCGCCGGCCCATCTCGTAGTCGTTGAAGTCGTGGGCCGGGGTAATCTTCACGCAACCGCTGCCGAACTCGGGGTCCACGTACTCGTCGGCGATCACCGGGATCTCCCGCTCCGCCAGGGGCAGGCGGATGGTCTTGCCGATGAGGTGGGTGTAGCGCTCGTCCTCGGGGTGCACCGCCACGGCCTGGTCGCCGAGCATGGTCTCCGGGCGGGTGGTGGCCACGGTGACGTGGCCCGAGCCGTCGGCCAGGGGGTAGCGGAAGTGCCAGAGGTGGCCGGGCTCCTCCTCGGACTCCACCTCCAGGTCGGAGATGGCGGTGTGCAGCACGGGGTCCCAGTTCACCAGGCGCTGACCGCGGTAGATGAGCCCCTCGCGGTACAGGCGCACGAAGACCTCGTTCACCGCGCGGGACAGGCCCTCGTCCATGGTGAAGCGCTCGCGCGACCAGTCGGCGCTGGCGCCCATGCGCCGCAGCTGCTGGGTGATGACGTTGCCGGAGGTCTCCTTCCATTCCCAGACACGCTCCACGAAGGCCTGCCGGCCCAGGTCATGGCGGGTCTGTCCCTCCTGCTCCAGCTGGCGCTCCACCACCATCTGGGTGGCGATGCCGGCGTGGTCGGAGCCCGGCTGCCACAGGGTGCGGTGGCCGCGCATGCGGTGATAGCGGGTCAGGGCATCCATGAGGGTGTCCTGGAAGGCGTGCCCCATGTGCAGCGTGCCGGTGACGTTGGGCGGCGGGATCATGATGGCGAAGGGCGGCGCCTCCGCCCCCAGGTCGGGGCTGAAGTAGCCGCTGGCCTCCCAGTGGGTGTACCACCGGGTCTCCACCTCCTTGGGGTCGTAGGTCTTGGGCAGGGAATCGGATGGCTGCGTCATGAAATCCTCGTCTGGGCGCCCACGCCAGTGAATGCGGGTTGCGGTCCGGGCCGGGAAGGCGGTACCCGGGAACCGGACGGAGAAACCAAAAAGCCCCCGATCCGGCGGATCGAGGGGCTGAAAAGCCGTTCAGGGGGGCGGTTCGGCCCTATTCCCCCCGCTTGATGCGCTCGATCTCCGCCTCGGCCAGTTCGCGCAGCAGCTCGGGAAGCCGCTGCTGCAGATAGCCCTCCAGGGCCTCCCGAATCTTGGGCTCCAGGGCCGTGGCCAGGGCCGAATCCAGGTCGGCGGTGGCCTTGGCTACCTGCTCGCTTAAGGTCTGCTCCACCGTTTCCCGCAGCGCGGCCTCATCCACCTCCGGCGCGGTAGGGGCCGCCGGGGAAGGCTCGGAGGCGGGGGCAGCCGCTCCCGAGGCCGGTGCGGCCGCCTCCGGGGCGGGAGATTCCGGAGGCTCGGGGGCGGGCTCCTCGGGGAGGTCCAGGTCGCCTACCTCGGTTGCCGGTCCCGGAGCGATGGGGGAGGGCTCGTCAGCGGGGCTTCCGGCGGCCTCCGTCGCCGTCTCACCGCCGAACGGGGCTGTGCCGGCGGTGTCCAGGGACGGGGCTTCCGGGGCGGGCGCGCTGGGCTCCTCGTCGAGGGGAAACGCCGGGCCCTTGGCGGCGGCCTCGGCCCCGGCGGGATCGCGCTCGGGACCGGAGGGGTCCGGTTCCTGCTGGTCCGAACCCGCGGAGCCCCAGTCCTCGAACATGCCGTCGATCTGGGAGGTCGCTGACGAGGCGGCGGGGGTCTGTTCCTCCTGGCCGTCGAGCTGGAGATCCTCCAGGCCGCCGATATCGCCCTGGGAGTCCTCCTCCCCGGACGGGGCGGAGGGCTCGGTGGTCGAAGGGGGTGGGTCCTCCTCCACCACCTCGGTGAGCAGGAGCTCCTCGCCGTCGTCCTGATCCTGTCGGGATCCGGGCTCGGCGGGGGGGTTCGGGGGTTCGGACTGGTCCTCCTCCAGGATGCTGCGGAGGCTGGTCAGGATCTCGTCCATGCTGATGTCCGAGTCGGCACCCTGACCCGGGTGCTCGGGAGAAGCCGATTGGTTGCGTTCTTGATCCGCCATGCTCGATTCCTTGGAACCGCGATCCGGGAAGTGGGGGGATCAGTATCGGGCCGGCAAACGCCGGCTGTCAATTGACCCGCAGGTCGTGGGTGTGCAGCTCGAAGCCGCTCTCCCGGTAGGCCTTGTAGCGGCTCCGCGCCGCCTCGCGGCCCGCGGAGTCGGGGGGGACGAACTCCGCGACCCGCTGGAAGCCGGACAGGCATTCCATAGGGGGTGGGCTCGCGCAGACCAGGACCTGGGCCCCGCCGGGATCGGCGCAGTCCGAGGCCAGGACCACCGGCTCCGGGGCCTCCGGGTCCCGGTGCTCCAGGCGGGCGTGGGGGACGAAGCTGCCCGCCCGGTAGGTCCACAGGCGGGTATCCAGGTCGCTCAACAGGGCCTCGGAGGTCGCCAAAACCAGTACCCCGTAGCCCGATGCGTACGCCTTGCCGGCCACCATGCAGGCGGCGCGTGGTACGGCGTCGCCGTCTTCTCCGCCGAGGCGGAAGAAGTCCACGCGGGTGGTCATCCGGCGGCGCGCTCCACCAAGTACTGGCTGATCATGCGGACCGGATGGCCCGTGGCGGACTTGTCGTCGCCGCTCTTCCAGGCCACCCCCGCGATGTCCACGTGGGCCCACTCGTAGTCCTCGGTGAACCGGGACAGGAAGCAGCCGGCGGTGATGGTCCCCGCTTCCCGGCCGCCTACGTTCTTCATGTCGGCGAAGTTGCTCTTGAGCTGTTCCTGGTAGTCGTCCCAGAGGGGCAGCTGCCATCCCCGCTCGCCCGTCTCGTCGCCGGCGTCCATGAGCTCGCGGACCAGGCGGTCGTTGTTGCCCATCAGCCCGGCGGCGTTCTTGCCCAGGGCCACCAGGCAGGCACCGGTGAGGGTCGCCATGTCGATCACCACCCGCGGGTCGTAGCGCTGGATCCAGGTCAGGGCGTCGGCCAGGACCAGGCGGCCCTCCGCGTCGGTGTTGATGACCTCGATGGTCTGGCCGGACTTGGAGGTGAGGATGTCGCCGGGGCGATAGGCCTGCCCATCCGGCAGGTTCTCCGCCGCCGCCGCCACCCCCACCACGTTGATGGGCAGCTGCAGCTCGGCGATGGTACGCATGATGCCGAACACCCCGGCGGCGCCGCACATATCGTACTTCATCTCGTCCATGGCCGCGGCGGGCTTGATGGAGATGCCGCCGGAATCGAAGGAGATCCCCTTGCCCACCAGGACGTAGGGCTTGTCGCCCTTGGCCCCGCCCTGGTACTCCATGGCCATCAGTCGGGGCGGGTTCACCGAGCCCTTGCCCACCGCCAGGAAGGCCCCCATGCCCTCCTTTTCCAGCTGCTTTTCGTCGAGCACGGTGAGCCCCAGGTCCCACTCCTTGGCGAGCTCCTCGGCGTGCTCGGCCAGATAGGCGGGCGTGGCCACGTTGGGCGGCTGGTTGGCCAGGTCGCGGGCCTCCATGACCCCATTGGCGTAGGCGAGGCCCCGGTCCACGGCCACCTGGCCGTCACGGAGGTCGCTGCGGCGGGGTACGCAGAAGGTCAGCCGCCGCAGGGGGCGGCGGGGCTTATCCGTCTTCGACTTGTACTGGTCGAAGCGGTAGAGGGCCAGGGCCCCGGATTCCGTGGCGGCCCGCACCTTCCACTCGATCTCCCGGCCCTTGACGTGGAGCTCGGGGAAGTAGACCACCGCCTCCATGGAGCCGGTGCCGTCCAGGTGCTTGACCAGCGCCTCCACCGTCTCCCGGTAGCGCTTGTCGTCGAGGTCGCGCTCCTTGCCCATGCCCACGAGAAGGACGCGATCCGGTAGGATATTGGGCAGGTTGTGGAGCATGAGGAACTGCCCCTGGCGCCCCTCCAGGTCTCCGCGGCGAAGGAGCTTGGTCAGATAGCCGTCCGTGGCCCGGTCGATGTCACGGGCTGCCGGGGATAGCCGCCGGGGCTCGAAAACGCCCACCACCACGCAGGCGGTTCGCTGTTTCTCGGGGCTGCCGCTCTTGATGAAGACTTCCATCGCCTGACTCCTTCGCTGACCCGGAAGGATGGCAAGGGGCTTCCTTCCCCGTCTCCGGGTGGGACGGGCCTTTTCGGGAAAATTGGAGATTTCAGTTTATCTTCCCTGAAAAGACCGGTAAAGGTCTGTTTTGTTGAATTCTGTCCAGTAATCCGGCGGTTGAGCCATTGCGCATGTCCCGGTCCTCATTTTCGGCTATTAACCCTTTCGTCACTGGGGTTGTTCCGCAGCTCCTCTCTGGCCCTTTCGCGGGGGTTTCGGCTCCGCCACGGCGGGGCGTGGGGTTCGTCCCGGCCGGTAAGGTGGCGATGGAAGGGTCCAGGCCATGAAGGTGCTCCACCGCTACGTGGGGCTGGAGGTGGTGGGGCGGGCCGTCCTGATCCTCGCCCTGGTGACCTTCCTGATGTTGCTGGCCAAGGGCCTGGATTTCCTGAAGGACATGGCCCAGGGGGAGCTCCCCGGAGAGGCCATCCTGGCCCTGCTGGGGCTGGCGGTGCCCAAGATCCTGAGCCTGGCCCTGCCGCTGGCCCTCTTCTTCGGTCTCCTGACCACCATCTCCCGGTTGTGTATGGACAGCGAGATGGACGCCCTGGGTGCGGCGGGGGTGGGTCTGTACAACCTGCTGCCCCTCGTGGTGGTCATCGCCCTGGTCGGCGCCGTGCTGGAATCGGCGTTGACCCTGTGGGCCGAGCCGGCCGGGGAGGCCCGTCTGGAGCGGGCCACCGCCGAGTTCCAGCGTCAGGCCCTGACCAGCCTGGTGCGGCCCGCGGAGTTCAATGAGTTCCCCGGGGGCCGCGTGCTCTACTTCGATCACCGTGGGCAGGACGGCCACATGCGGCCGGTGTTCTTCCACGACGGCGATGCCGAGCCCGCCGCCACGATCACGGCCAAGCGGGGAGAGCTCCGCTATCAGGAGGACGGCCGGGTGGAGGCCGTCTTCCGCGACGGGCTGCGCTTCCAGGCCAGTCTTGCGGGGGAGGGCTACGGCCGGGTCATGCATTTCGAGCGCTACCGGGTGCGCAAGTCGCTGGCCGAGGTGGAGACCGGGGACCTGGACCGGGAGGCCATGCCGACCCCGGCGCTGCTCACCGCCTCCCGGGAGGGAGAGGACGCCATCCCCAACCGCACCGAACTGTTCCGGCGCCTGGCGCTTCCGCTCAGCCTGCCCATTCTCCTGCTGCTGGCCCTGCCCCTTGGGGTGGAGAACCGCCGGCAGGGACGCTCCTTCGGCGTGCTCTGGGGAGCCATGCTGGTGCTCGCCTACCACAACGGCCTGATCGTCGTTGAGGAGTGGGCGGGCCGGGGCGAGGTGCCGCCCCACTGGCTGCTCTGGGCTATGCCGGTGCCGGCCCTCCTCCTGGCGCTCCACATGCTTCGGCAGCGGGTCCATTCCCGTCCGCTGCTGCCCTCGCCGGGCGGGCTGCTGCCCGGGCGTCGGCGGGCCGGGAAGGACGCCCCATGAAGACCGTAGACCGCTTCCTCCTGGTCGGTTTCTTCGGCCGCACCGGGCTGATGCTGTTCCTTCTCACGGGCATCTATCTGCTCTCGGAGACCCTGAACTACAGCGGCAAGCTGGGCGAGGGCGGGTTCGGGGTGGTGGAGCTACTCGTCTACCTGGCCATGCGGGTGCCGGGGATCCTGGTGGAGATGGCCCCCTTCGGGGTGCTCCTGGGGACGCTGGTACTGCTCAGCGAGCTGGCGCGCAACGCCGAGCTCACCGCCCTCCGGGCCGGTGGCATGAGCCTGCCCCGGGTGGCCCGCCCCCTGCTGCTGGGGGGTGCGGTGGTGGCGGCGGTGACCTTCGTGCTGAACGACAGCGTGGCGGGTCAGCTTACCTACATGGCCGACCGCTACGTGGACGAGCAGGTGAAGGGCTCCCGGCAGGGGCGTTGGCTCCCCGGGGGTGGGGTCTGGTTCCAGGACGGCCGCTGGGTGGTCTCCGCCTCCCGGGTGGCCCGGTCCGGGCAGGAGCTGCGCCGGGTGCGGATCTTCCAGCGCGACGAGGGCGGCATGCTCGAGACCATGGTGGAGGCCCGGACCATGGTGCACGAGGACGGCGGCTGGCGGCTGCACCAGGCCCGGGGCGTCTCCACGGAGGAGCTCGCCCCGAGGCTGCAAGAGGCGGGGGTGATGCCCTTCCGCATCCAGCCCTCGGTGCTTGCCGATCTCGGCAAGACCCCGGAGCGCATGCCGTTCACGGACCTCTGGGCCTACGTGGGCGATCTGAGGGATCAGGGCCAGCCGGTGCGGGGGCTCGCCTTCAGCCTGTGGCAGAAGATCACCATGCCCCTGGCCGCTTTGGTTATGGTGCTGGTGGCCACCCCCTTCGTGACCGTGAACACGCGGGGCGGCGGCCGGGTGGGCCGGCTGCTGGCGGGCATCGCCCTGGGGTTCGCCTTCCACGCCAGCAACGTGCTCACCGGCCAGCTCAGCGCGGCCGGTGCCCTGCCCGCCGTGGTGGCGGCCTGGCTGCCGGTGGCCGTCTTCGGCCTGGCCGGCGGGGTGCTGCTCTATCGGGCGCGCTGAGCGTCCTTGGGCAGGCGCTGCAGGCGGGTTCCCGAGAGGCGGCCGTGCCAGGTGCGGCCCTGCGGGTCCGCCAGGGACCACAGGACTCCCAGCCCGGCGGCCAGCCAGGAGGGCAGGGCAGCCAGGAAGCGCACCAGGGCGCGGTCCGGGGGCACGGGCTCTCCGTCCTCGGTTACTATGCGGATCTTCCAGGCCCGCATCCCGATGGTCTGGCCGCCCCGGGTCCAGGAGAGCAGGAAGTAGCCCAGAGGCAGAAGGACCCAGGTAGTGAGCAGCAGCGCCCGGCCGGCGGGTCCGGGGCCGCGCAGCTCCTCGGTGGTTCCCCCCATGAGCAGGGTGAACAGGATGCCGGCCCCGAGGATCAGGCCGAGGCAGATGAGGGCGTCGTACAGGGCGGCCCCCAGGCGGCGCAGCAGGGACACGCGGGAGTCGAGGCTGGGCGCGGTGGGCATGGCTCCTCCGGTTCGGCCGGGTTTCCGTATCAGGGGCATTGAGTCTACCATCCGCTCATGGGTACGAAGAGCGACGACATGGACGGGTTCGCCGAGCAGGTGGAGACGGCCATCACGGAGCTGCCGCCGGAATTCCGGGGGGCGGTGGAGAACGTGGCCATCCTGGTGGAGGAGGAGGCCGACCCGGAAACCAGCCGGGAGATGGAGCTCGGCCATCCGCTGGAACTGCTGGGCCTGTACCGCGGGCTGCCCCTGCCGGAGCGGGGCAGCCACTACGCCGGCGCCGAGCCCGACCAGGTCTTCCTCTATCGGCGGGCCATCCTGTTGTATTCGCGGGATCACGGGCTGGAGGTGGCCGACTGCGTGCGCAACACCCTGATCCACGAGCTCGGCCACTACCTGGGCTACGACGACGACGATCTGCACCGCATCGAATACGGCGAGCCCCCGGAAGGGGGCCCGGATTGAGGCGCAAGGCAAATCCCGGTCCGGCCCGCTCGTAGGAGCCCGCTTCAGCGGGCGCACCCCAAAGCAGCCAGCGCGCGACCGATATGCGTACCGCTCGCTGACGCGAGCTCCTGCAGGTTCTGCACGGGCAATCCGTATCCCAAAAAGGAGGGGCCTCCCCGCCCATGAAGCTGCGGCGCATCAAGCTATCGGGCTTCAAGTCCTTCGTGGACCCCACCACCATCCCCCTGCCGTCCCACATCACCTCCGTGGTGGGGCCCAACGGCTGCGGGAAATCCAACATCGTCGACGCCGTG
Source organism: Thiohalorhabdus denitrificans (assembly GCF_001399755.1). Taxonomy (NCBI): domain Bacteria; kingdom Pseudomonadati; phylum Pseudomonadota; class Gammaproteobacteria; order Thiohalorhabdales; family Thiohalorhabdaceae; genus Thiohalorhabdus; species Thiohalorhabdus denitrificans. Next base: position 93,607 of record NZ_LJCP01000009.1, read on the forward strand.
CGCTGGGTCCTTGGCGAAGGCTCCGCCAAGCACCTGCGCGGCGGCCACATGACCGATTTCATCTTCAACGGCTCCGACAACCGGGCCCCGGTGAGCCGGGCCGTGGCGGAGCTGGTCTTCGATAACCGCGAGGGGGTCCTGGGTGGGCCCTACGCCGCCTACGACGAGATCAGCGTCAAGCGGGCGGTGGACCGGGACGGCAACTCCGAGTACTACCTCAACGGCAGCCGCTGCCGGCGCAAGGACATCACCGACCTGTTCCTGGGCACGGGCCTGGGGCCGCGGGCCTACGCCATCATCGAGCAGGGCATGATCTCCCGCACCGTGGAGGCCCGTCCCGAGGAGCGCCGCTTCATGCTCGAGGAGGCCGCCGGCGTTACCCGCTACAAGGAGCGCCGCAAGGAGACCGTGCGGCGCATCGAGCAGACCCGCGAGAACCTGGACCGCGTGGAGGACCTGCGCGGCGAGCTGGCCGACCGCCTGGAGAAGCTCGGCGAGCAGGCCGAGGTGGCCAAGCGGTACAAGGCCCTGAAGCAGGAGCAGCGCGAGGTGGACCACCAGCTCCTGGGCGCCCGCTACCGGGACCAGCAGCGGGCCCTGGAGACCAAGCAGGGCGAGGTGCGCCACCTGGAAACCCAGCTGGAGGAAGCCCGCAGCCGGGTTACCGAGGCCGAAGCCGAGGCGGAGCGCCAGCGGGTGGCCTATGAGGAGGCCAACGAGGCGGTGAACGAGGCCCAGGGCCGCTACTACGCCCGCGAGTCGGAGATCGCCGCCCTGGAGCGGGAGCAGGACCACGCCCGCCAGGAGCGCCAGCGCCTGGAGGAGGAGCGCGACGCCGCCGGCGGGGAGATCGCTGAGCTGGAGGAGCGCCTCGCCGAGCACCGCACGCGCATCGAGGAATCGGCCGGAGAGCAGGAGGGGCTCAACGAGGAGGTGGAGCGCCTGACCGAGCGCCACGAGCAGGCCGCCGAGACCCTGGAGGCGGCCCGGGAGCGCCTGCGCGCCGCGGAGGAGGCCGAACAGCAGGCCCGCGAGGCGGTCCAGGGCCCCGCCCAGGAGGCGCGCCTCCAGGAGGAGCGGGTCCAGCAGGCGGAGCGGCGCCTGGAGGCCATCGGCGAGCGCAAGGCCACCCGGGAGGGGGAGCGGGACGAGCTGGAGCGCCAGGCGGGAGAGGTGGACACGGAGAGCGCGGAGACCGAGCGCGCGAGAGCCGAGGAGCGGCGTGACGGCCTCCGCGAGGCGCTGGAGGCCGTCGAGACGGCCCTGCGGGACCGGGAGCGGGAGCGCGACGATGCCGCCGAGGCGGTCAGCGAGCGGCGCCACGAACGCGAGCGGACCGCCGCGCAGCTGGAGTCCCTCCGGGCCCTGGAGCGCCGCGGCGAGGACCTGGATGCCGCGTCCCGGGAGCTGCTGGAGCGCGTGGACCACGACCGGGAGCGGCTGCTCGGCGGCCGCCTGCGAGTGGAGCCGGGCTGGGAGACCGCCGTGGAGGAGGTCCTGGCCGAGCGCCTGAACGCCTTGGTGGCGCAGGGCGCGGAATGGGAGGAGCTCCTGGACTGGATGCGGGAGCGGGAGGGCGGCCGGTTCCCGGCGGTGCGACCCACGGCGGAGGGGGGCGGCGTCGAGGCCGCCGGAACCCTGCTGGACCGGGTGGAATGCGAGGCCGGCCTGCGTCCGGTGGTGGCGGACTGGCTGGCCGGTGTGCACGCCGCCGAGGACCTGGATTCGGCTCTGGCGCGATCCGGGGACCTGCCCCCGGGGGCCTACTTCGTCACCCCCGCCGGCGATCGGGTGGGGCGCGACTGGGTGGTGGTCCACCGCGGCGAGCGCGACGCCAGCACTTCCTGGCTGCAGCGTCGCCGGGAGATCGAGGGCCTGGAGGAGCGCCTGGCAACCGAGGAGGCCCGGGTCACCGAGGCGGAGGAGGGCCTGGAGGCGGCGAAGGGGGCCCACGAGGAGACCCGCGAGCGCCTGGAGGCGGCGCGCGCCGAGCTGGAGCAGGCGGAGGAGGCCGTCCGCGAGGCCCGAGAGGTGGAGAGCCGCCAGCGGGCCGAGGCTGACCGCCTTGCCGAGCGGCGCACGCACCTGAACGAGGAGCTGGCCCAGCTCGCCGAGGAGGCGGAGAGCGAGCGGCTGGCCCGGGAGGAGGCCACCGAGGCCGCCGCCACCGCCCGCGAGCAGGAGCGGGAACTGGGTGGCAACCTGGAGGAGGTGCAGCGGCAGCGCAACGAGGCCCAGGCCGCCGCGGCCGAGGCCGAGACCCGGGAGCGGGAGGCCCGCGAGGAACTGGGCCAGGTCCGCTCCCGCCTGCAGAGCCTGGAGGCGGCGCGCGCCGAGGCGGAGCGCCACACCCAGTGGGCCACCGAGGAGCTGGACAAGCGGCGTCGGCGCCTTGAGGAGCTGGAGGAACGCCTGGCGGAGCGCGGCGCGCCCGCCGAGGAGGTGCAGGAGCGCCTGGAGGCGGCCCTCGAGGCGCGCGCCGAGGCGGAGCGGGAGCTAGCCGAGCGGCGGAAGGTGGCCGAGGAGGCGCAGGGGGCCCTGAGCCGCGCCCAGGAGGCCCGCACCGAGGCGGAGGCCGAGGTGGAGCGGCGGCGCAACGCCCTGGAGGAGGAGCGCCAGAACCTCAACAAGGTCGAGGTGCGCCTGGAGGAGGCCGAGGCCCGCATCCAGGAGGCGGGCACCACGCCGCGGGACTGCCTGGCCGCGCTGGCGGACGACGCCGACGCCAAGGCCCTGGAGCGGCGCCGCGGCGAGCTGCAGAAGGCCATCGACGCCCTGGGCACGGTCAACCTGGCCGCCATCGAGGAGCACGAGGAGGTGGAGCAGCGCAAGGCCCACCTGGACGAGCAGGCCGCCGACCTGGAGGAGGCCCTGCAGACCCTGGAGAGCGCCATCCAGCGCATCGACGCGGAGACGCGGAACCGCTTCCGGGAGACCTTCGAGGCCGTGGACGCCAACTTCCGCACCCTGTTCCCCCGCCTGTTCGGGGGCGGGCGCGCCTACCTGGCCATGACCGACGAGGATCCCCTGGAGACCGGCGTGGACGTCATGGCCCAGCCCCCGGGCAAGAAGGTGGCCTCCATCAACCTGCTCTCCGGCGGCGAGAAGGCCCTGACGGCGGTGGCCCTCACCTTCGCCATGTTCCAGCTGAACCCGGCGCCCTTCTGCGTCCTCGACGAGGTGGACGCCCCGCTCGACGACGCCAATGTGGGCCGCTACGGCGACCTGCTGCGGGAGATGTCGGAGACCACCCAGTTCATCGTCATCTCCCACAACAAGATCACCATGCAGGCCTCCGACCAGCTGGTGGGCATCACCATGGCCGAGCCGGGCGTGAGCCGCATGGTGTCCGTGTCGGTGGAGGAGGGCGCGGAGCTGGCCCAGGCCTGACGCCCCGGGCCAGGAGGCTGGAAAAGGTCCGGGTAGGAGCTCGCTTCAGCGGGCGATTGGGCAAGCGGGCACCGGTGCTCCGGAAGGAATCGCCCGCTAAAGCGGGCTCCTACAAGTGCGCTCCTTTGGCCCGTTTTCTACTGCGTGAGCTGGGCGTAGAGCTGCGGCAGCCGGCGGGGCAGCTCCTCCGGCGTGCGGATCACCACGAACCCCTGGCTGCCGAACAGGTGGGGCAGGTAGTCCTCGGCGTCGCGGTCGATGGTCACGCAGAAGGGCTGCAGGCCCGCCTCCCGCGCTTCCCGCACCGCCATCCGGGTGTCCTCCACCCCGTAGCGGGCCTCGTACTGGTCCATGTCGTTGGGCTTGCCGTCGGTGAGCAGCAGCAACAAACGCTGCTCGGCGCTGCGCTTCCCCAGCAGGTGCGTGGCCTGCCGCAGGGCCGTGCCCATGCGCGTGTAGAACCCCGGCTTGATGGCGGCCAGCCGGCCGCGCACCCCCTCCCCGTACCGCTCCCCGAACTCCTTCAGGACGTGGAAGCGCACGTGCTCGCGCTTGCGCGACGAGAACCCGTACAGGGCGAAGGCATCGCCGGTGGCGGCCAGGGACTCGGCGAAGAGGAACAGGCTGTCGCGGATGACGTCGATGACCCGGGCCTCGCTGTTCACCCAGGTATCGGTGGACAGGGAGAGGTCGGCGAGCAGCAGACAGGCCAGCCGCCGGTCGCCGCCGCGCAGGTCCTGATACAGGGCGGGCTCGCCGCTGGCCTGTCCGGCTGCGCGTTCGGCGGCGAAACGCTCGTAGGCGTCGAGGTCGATCTCCGTGCCGTCGGGCTGGGCCTTGCGCCAGGTGCGCACGGGGTTCAGCTGCTGGAACTGGGCCCGCAGCCGTCGGGCGGTCCGGTGCAGGTGGTGGGGCAACGGGGTGGGCTCGGCCTCCAGCGCCACCATGGGCTGCAGCCGGCAGTGATCGGGCCGGTGGGTCCCCCGCCGGTAGTCCCATTCCGGCAGGAGGATGCCCGAGCCCAGGGGGGTGTCGTCGTTGGCCGCGCTCGGCAGATCGAGGTCGAAGCGCAGCCGAGAGGCGGAGCGGCGGTTGTCCCGGGCCAGGGAGAGCAGATCCAGGTCGTCGGCCGCCGACGCGGCGTTGTCCAGGTCCTCGTCCTCCTCGGTGGGGCGGTCCACGTTCAGGTACTCGGACCAGCTCAGGATGCTGTCGAAGGGGAACAGGAGCAGCCCGCTGTTCCGCTCGGGCATGGCCACCTGCTGGCCCCGGCGCCGCCGGCGGTCCTCCAGGGCCCGGGTCTCGCCCTCGCCCTCCGGGTCCGCCGGCTCGCCGTCGTCCCCCGCGGGCGCCCGCGGCTCGTCCCAGCGGGGCGGGTGCGGGTGCAGCCAGAGGGCCACGGGGTAGGGCGGGCGCCGGGCGGCGGGGAGGGCCAAGGGCTGGCGTGGGTCGATCAGGGCCTCCCGGACGGCCCGCTCGGCGGCCGCCTCGTCCGCGGGTAGGCGCTTTGGGTCGGGGCGCAGCGGCAGGTAGGCCTCCGCCAGGCGGGCGTAGCGCGCCCGCATCCCGGGCAGGCGCGCCAGCGCCCGGGCGGTCAGCCAGGGTCCGCGCTCCCAGCCCGACGGCCCCTCCGCCGTGCGGTCCAGCGCCGCCAGGGCGGCGACCCACAGGTACAGGTCGCGGTTGCGCTCCGCGTCGGGGAAGAGGTCGATGCGTTCCGGCAGGCGCAGCGCCTCGGCGTCCGCCCAGGCGCGCTCCACCCGGCGGTGGCTGCCCGCGATCCGCTGCAGGAGACTGCGCCGGGCGCCATGGGGCTCGGCCCCGGCGGCCTCGATGGACAGGCCGGGGTCCCCGCCCAGGGCGCGGAAGAGCAGGCCGAGGCGGGGGCGGAGCCCGTCCAGGGTGACCGCCGCCTCCGGGTAGGCGGTCCGTGCGGCGCCGCTGATCAGGCGGTCCCAGACCTTGCCGACTTCCTCTTCGGGATCCATGGGCTTCCTCAGTCTTCGTAGACGATGCGCGGGCCCTCGGCGGTCCGGTCCGCGCGGAAGCAGTCCGGGGGTACCTCGGGGCGGTGGCCGAAGTCGTGGGCGGAGACGTCCAGGGCGCATTCCCCGTCCACCCAGCGCAGCAGGGATCCCTCCGGATTGTTCGCCTGGACGGTCTCGCAGGCAGTGATGCACTGGGCGCATTGGGTGCAGGCGAACATGTGGCGTTTGATGGTGCGGGGCTTCAGCCGCATGGGGCAGGCGTTGTCGCAGGCGGCGTTGCACGAGGCGCAGTCCGCTGCCCGCGCGCGGTCGAAGCCCACCACCATGGCCCGGCGGTTGGCCAGCCACACCAGGCTCTGGAACAGGCCCACCGCGCAGCCGTAGCGGCAGAAGAAGTGGCGCGCGGCGAGGAAATCGATCAGGAACAGGGTGGTGGCCACCCCGATAAAGAGGGCCTGGTTCCGGGTGAGCTCCGCGGTGACCAGGTTGCCGTAGACCGTGGCCGGGGGCAGCAGGTAGGTGAGCAGCACCACGGCCCACAGCAGGGCGAAGCCGGCGGCGGCCAGCAGGGTCACGGGCCACAATCGGCGGTCGCTCCGGCGCAGGCCGCCGTCGGCCCGGCGCGCGGGCAGGGGCTTGGGCTCCCAGAGGGAGGGCCGGCCGATGCTGCGCTCCATGAGGCCGTTGACGGTCTCCACCACCGAGAAGTGCGGGCACAGCCAGCCGCAGTACAGGCGGCCCCACCGCCAAGCCACGAGCAGGAACAGGGCGGCCCCGCCGAACACCGGGAGGAAGAACCGCCAGAACAGGTTCCAGCCCGCCTCCAGGGCGCTCGCCTCGCCCGCCACGAAGGGGCCCAGCCCGAGGGTCCAGTCCTGGCCGAACAGGATGGCGTGGCCCAGGGTCAGGTCGATGCGGAAGAGGTCCAGTGGCGGGGCCAGTACGAACAGGGCGAAGAAGCCCAGCCGCGTCAGCCGCCTGCGGTCCTGTAGCGCGCCCATCGGGTTCCTCCCATACGGGGTCCAGATCTGGACCCAAGCATAATCCCGACCGTTCGGGTCGGGCGTTGACCGCGGTCAACGCCCGGTCGCGTCACTTCTCCCCGCAGCGCGGACCGATGAGGGGATAACGGAAGGGTTGGCCGGCCATGGCGCGGGTCAGGCCGATGACCCCGAACAGGATGAACATGGAGTGCACGCAGGTGATGTACAGGATCAGGAGCACCCAGGTGGCGGGCCGGTCGAAGCCGCCGACCCCGACGATGAGCAGGGCCGCCGCCCCGATCAGGATCCCCGCCCAGATGCTTGCCGCCACCGCCTGGCGCAGGTGGCAGGCAGCGAGGGGGGAGGCCGTGGGCCCTCGGGTGAGGAACAGCCACAGCAGGAGGCCGAAGCCGAGGACCGGGGCCGGCAGGAGGTTGACCAGGTAGAGGGCCTCGGCCCAGACGGCCAGGCGGCGGTCGCCGGGGGCGGAACGGTCAGTCGCCGAGGACTGCATGCACCACCTCCATCAGGCCATCCAGGGTCTCGGTGTCGTCGCTTAGGGGCTCCACCAGCGCGTTCTCGCAGGCGGCCACCGGGTCGAAGCCGTCGCGGATCAGGGTGGCGGCGTGGACCACCAGGCGGGTTGAGGCGGCCTCCTCGATGTCGTGGTCCTCCAGGCGGCGCATGCGGTTGGCCAGTTCCACCAGCTGGTCGGCCCTCTCGGCGTCCAGGCCGGTCTCGGTGACCACGATGTCGCGCTCGGCGGCGGGCTCGGGGAAGTTGAAGCGCAGCCCCACGAACCGCTGGCGGGTGCTGGTCTTCATGCCCTTCAGCAGGTTCTGGTAGCCGGGATTGTAGGACACCACCAGCATGAACTCCGGAGGGGCCTGCAGGGTCTCGCCGGTGCGGTCGATGGGCAGGATGCGGCGGTCGTCGGAGAGGGGGTGGAGGACCACGGTGGTGTCCTTGCGGGCCTCCACGACCTCGTCCAGGTAGCAGATCCCGCCCTCGCGGACTGCGCGGGTCAGGGGGCCGTCCGACCAGTAGGTGGCACCGTCGCCGATCAGGTGGCGGCCCACTAGGTCGGCCGCGGACAGATCGTCGTGGCAGGCCACGGTGTACAGGGGCCGTCCCAGCTCCGCGGCCATGTGCTCCACGAAACGGGTCTTGCCGCAGCCCGTGGGTCCCTTGATGAGCACCGGGAGCTGGTTGCGGTGGGCGTGCCGGAACACCTCCGTCTCCCGCCCCTGGGGGCGGTAGAAGGGGGTGTCCGGGGTGGCAGCGGCGAAGGCTTGCGTAGCCATTGGGATCCTCCGGGATCGGGTCAGCTTCCGGCCAGTAGGAAGGCGGTGGCGATCAGCCCGCCCACGGCCGCCAGCCAGGCGCCGAGCACCAGGCGCCAGAGCGGCCGCACGCGGGCGAGCTCCATGTAGCGCCAGGCGATCAGGCGCCCCTTGAGCAGGGCGATCCCCAGGGCGCCGAAGATCAGGACCGGGCCCTCGACACCGAACTCGCCGATGGCGTAGGTGGCCCCGGTTAGGGCCAGCAGGAGCAGCCAGGTGGCGGTGGCGGCGGGCTCCGGGACGGTGGAACGGGCGAATCGGTTCATGGCGCTACCGCATCACGTAGACGAGGGGGAACAGGATCAGCCACACCAGATCCACCATGTGCCAGTAGGCGGCCCCCGTCTCCACGCCCGTGTGCTCGGCGGCGGTGTAGGCCCCGGCGCGGGCCTTGGCGGCCACCGCCGCCAGGATCACCATGCCCATGATCACGTGCATGAAGTGGAAGCCGGTCAGCGACAGGTAGAACATGTAGAAGGTGTTGGTGGAAAGTCGGATGCCTTCCCCGTAGTGGTGGACCAGCTCGGCGCCCTTCACCAGCAGGAAGGCCCCGCCTGTGGCCAGCGCCGCCAGCAGCCAGCGCTGGCAGGCGGCGGCGCCGCCGCGGCGGATGGCGCCGACCGCCCGCACCGCGAAGTAGCTTCCGGTGAGCAGCAGAGCGGTGTTGATCAGCCCGCCCGTGCGGTCGAGGTTCGCCTGGTACTGGTTGAACAGCGCCGGGTTGCCCGCGCGGGCGAAGGCGTAGGCGGCGAAGAAGACCCCGAATACCAACAGCTCGGCCAGGATGAACACCCACATGGCCAGGTCGCCGGGCGGGTAACGGCGCAGGCCGGCGGCCACGGGTTGCGGATCGGTGCGCATGGGCGCTTTCCCTGTGGGATCCACCGCGGAGCCGCAGGGACCCCGGCGGGGTCCGGCCACGGGGTGGGCCGAAATCGCCGCTCGGGGGGGAAGGGCGGACCGTTGCGGCCTCGCCGGGGTCCCTGCGGCTTCGCGGTGGATCCGTCCTAAGAAGGGCCCGGAGGGGCACGGGCCCCTCCAGGCGTCGCGGCGGTCTCAGCCGGCCGCCTGGGCGGCCGCCTTCTCGGTGACCGGCTCGCCCTTGGCGAAGAAGCTCGCCAGGTAGACGATGAGGCCGGTCAGGAACACCAGGCCGGTGAGCACCCGGGCCCAGTAGAACAGGGCTACCTCCTCCTGGACCTGCATGAACGGCATGGGGTCGGCCCCGTAGCGCTGCAGCCACACCTGCAGGATGCCGGCCGCGGTCAGGAACAGGACGATGAAGAACATGGACACGGTCATCAGCCAGAAGGACCACATCTCCATCACCTGGGCGCGGTTGCTGGCCGCGGACCCCTGGCCGCGCAGGTGCGGCATGGCGTAGGAGATCATGGTCAGCACCACCAGCACGTAGGCGCCGTAGAAGGCCAGGTGGCCGTGGGCGGCGGTGATCTGGGTGCCGTGGGTGTAGTAGTTCACCGGGGCCAGGGTGTGCATGAAGCCCCACACCCCCGCGCCCAGGAAGGCCATCACGGCGGTGCCCAGCGCCCACAGGGTGGCGGCCTGGTTGGGGTGGTCCCGGCGGCGCCGGTTCACGATGTTGAAGGCGAACACCACCATCATGAAGAAGGGGATCGGCTCCAGTGCGGAGAAGATGGAGCCCCACCACTGCCAGTACTCGGGGGCGCCGATCCAGTAGTAGTGGTGGCCGGTGCCGAGGATGCCGGTGATCAAGGTCACCGCGATGATCACGTACAGCCACTTCTCGACCACCTCGCGGTCCACGCCGGTGAGCTTGATCAGAACGAAGGCCAGGATGGAAGCCATGATCAGCTCCCAGACGCCCTCCACCCAGAGGTGCACCACCCACCACCAGTAGTACTTGTCCAGCGCCAGGTTGTCGGGGTTGTAGAAGGCGAACAGGAACAACCCGGCGAGCCCGATCAGGCCGATCAGCAGCACCGAGGACACCACCGTCTTGCGGCCCTTAAGGACGGTCATGCCGATGTTGTAGAGGAAGCCCAGGGCCACCACGACGATACCGATCTTGGTGATGGTGGGCTGCTCCAGGTACAGGCGGCCCATGGTCGGCCAGTACTCGTTGCCGGTGATCTTGGCCAGGGTGCTGTAGGTCATGGTCAGGTAGCCCACCACCGTCAGCAGCACCGCCACCAGGAAGATCCAGAACAGGGCGATGGCCAGCTTGGGGCTGTGCAGCTCGGTCTCCGACTCCTCGGGGACGAGGTAGTAGGAGGCCCCCATGAAGCCCAGAAGCAGCCACACGATCAACGAGTTGGTGTGGACCATCTTGGCGGTGTCGAAGGGGATCGCCGGGAAGAGGAAATCCCCGACCACGTACTGGGTGCCCATGATCAGCCCGAACAGGATCTGGACCACGAACAGCCCCAGGGCGGCGATGAAGTACGGCTTGGCGACGGATTGCGAGGCGTATTGCATGGTTGGCGCTCCTACCCTTCCACGTTCGGCGGCCAGCCGGCGGTGTCCATCTCGTCGGCCCATTTCAGGAAGGCCACCAGGGCGTCCAGCTCCTCTTCCGTGAGGTCGAAGTTGGGCATCTGCCGGCGTCCGGGCGCGCCGGTGGGCTGGGCCTTGATCCAGCTCTTGATGAACTCCGGACCGCGCCGGGTGTAGACGTTGCCCAGCTCCGGGGCGAAGAAGGAACCCTCGCCGTGGAGGGTGTGGCAGCCGGTGCAGTTGTTTTCCTCCCACACCTCCTTGCCGTGCGCCACCTGCTCGGTCAGGTTCTCGGTGTTGGTCCGCTCCGGGAAGGTTCCGTGGGTGTCGAAGGTCAGGGCCAGGAACAGCAGGATGAAGAACAGGCTCCCCCCGTAGAAGATGTTCCGGGCCATGGATTTGGTGAAGGCCTCGCTCATGTTGGATACCTCCCGGTGTCCGGCGGCGGGAAGCCCCGCGGGAATTCGGATTGCCGCGGCATGGATGCGCCCTCCTTGGGATAGGGTTTTCCAGTATCCTGCGTGCACCTTTATGGGCGATCCATGATCCTGATCAATTCAATCAACTTTCCGGCGGCACGGACCGGGGAGGCTGATGGAGAAGGGGATTCCGGGGGCCGTACGGGGGTCAGGTAAGGAGGCGGATGGTCAGCGGGTAGCGGAAGGGTTGGTGGCGGTGGGCGCGCAGGGCGGCGTAGAGCACCAGGATGGTATCGAGGAAGAACAGGCCCAGGATGACGGGGTAGGCCACCGACGGGCTGGCCATGGCCAGGGCGGCCAGGGCGTAGAGGGTTATGCTGATCTGGAAGTTCACCGCCTCGCGGCCCTCCCGGTCCACCTCGGGAGCCACACCGCGGCGTCCCAGCCAGGCGAACAGGGTACCGAGGAGGTTGCCGAGGGGAACGAAAAGGCCGGCGAAGGCGGCGAGGTGCACCAGGGCGGCCCATTTGCCCACGTCCGCCCGGGGGTCCGATGGGGTCTGCGACTCCATGGCCGCAGGGTCCAGGGGCCGTGGTTCCTCCGGATGTGCCGGCCCCTCTTCCGGCTCGGGGTGTAGCTCACCGGAATAGTCCTGTTCCAGGATGGAGTGGGCGCGGGCCGCGTGGGCCTCGGGGACCTGGACCTTGATCCCGCCGAGGGCCACGCCGTAGAGCCAGTCCGTCTGGATCAGATGGTCGTCGGCGATCTCGGCTGGAATGCCCTCCGCTTCGAGGCGCCCCTTGGCGATATGGGCGAGGGCCTGGTTATCGAAGGTGGCAATGGTGATCACGTGGAGCACTCCCGGCAGGGCCATGGGTAAGCGGATCGCGGTTATGCGGGCCGCGGGGGAGGGCCGCCCCGCCGTTAGCTATGGACTCCGGACGCGGGCGGGCGTTCGCCGGTGGCTGGCGCGGGTCGGCGGCGAGGGCGGAGGTGGGTAGCCAGGTCTGGCCCCTGGGCCTCAGCCTGGCCGTCTTCGGCCTGGCTACCTTGGTGATAGCCGTGGTCGGCGTGCGCCTGGCGAGCCTCGCCGACCGCTTGGCGGACCGCACCGGCCTCGGCGAGGCCTTCGTCGGGGCGGTGTTCCTCGGGGCCAGCACCTCCTTGCCGGGGATTATCGCATCGGTAACCGCGGCGGCAAACGGCTACCCCTCCCTGGCCATGTCCAACGCCCTCGGCGGCATCGCCGTCCAGACCGCCTTCCTGGCCGTCGCCGACCTGGCCTACCGGCGGGCCAATCTGGAGCACGCCGCCGCCTCCCTCCCCAACATGATGTGGGGCATACTGCTGGTCATCCTCCTCGGCGGCCTGCTGGTGGCCGTACTGGGCCCGGAGGCGAGCATCCTGGGCGTGCATCCCGTCAGCCCCGTCCTGCTGGTGGCCTATGGATACGGCGCCCATCTGGTGGCCGAGAGCCGGGAGGAGCCCATGTGGCACCCCCGCCAGACCGCCGCTACCCGCACCGATCAGCCCAACGCGGAAAACCTGGAGCGCGGTTCCCTGGTCGGCCTGTGGGCCGCCTTTTTGGCGGCCGCCTTGGTGGTCTCCGTGGCCGGCTGGGGGGTGACCCGCGCCGGAGAGTCCCTGTCGGAGCTGACGGGCATCAGTCAGAGCGTGGTGGGGGCCCTGATGGTGGCGGTGGCCACCAGCCTGCCGGAGCTGGTGACCTCGGTGGCGGCGGTGCGGCGAGGCGCCCTCACCCTGGCGGTGGGGGGCGTGCTGGGGGGCAACGCCTTTGATACCCTCTTCGCGGCCGTCGCGGACATGGCCTACCGCGAAGGCTCCATCTACCACGCCATGGGGCCCCGTGAGCCGGCCCTGGCCGCCCTGACCGTGCTCATGGCCGGGGTGCTGGTGCTCGGGCTGCTGCGCCGCGAGCGCCAGGGCCCGGGGCGGATCGGCTTCGAGAGCGTGGTGGTGCTGTCCCTGTACCTGCTGGGGGCCCTGATACTGGGCGCCGGGGCCTAGCCCGGCTCCGGCCGGCCCCCATCACCTTTCCCCGTCCGCCACAGGAAGGATCCCATGGAAAAGCCGTACTCCCAGGCCTGCGAAAACAACAAGGACCCGATTCTGGAGGTGCTTGCGGAGGTCTTCCGGGAGGCGGGGCCCATCCTGGAGATCGGCAGCGGTACCGGCCAGCACGCGGTGCACTTCGGGCGCCACCTGCCCCACCTCACTTGGCAGCCCACCGACGTTGCGGACAACCTGCCGGGGATCCGGGCCTGGCTGGCGGAGGCGGGCCCGCCCAACGTGCGCGCGCCCCTGGTGCTCGATCTGGACGCGGAGCCGTGGCCGGTGGGGGAGGCGGATGGGGTGTTCTCCGCCAACACCGTCCACATCGTGAGCTGGCCGCAGGTGGAGCAAATGTTCGCGGGGGTTGCGGGGATTCTCGGGGAGGGGGCCGCCTTCTGCCTGTACGGCCCCTTTGCCTACGGCGGCGAGCACACCAGCGACAGTAACGCTCGCTTCGACGCCATGCTCCGCCAGCGGGACCCGGCGAGCGGCATCCGGGACCTGCGGGACCTGGAAACCCTGGGCCGGCGGGTGGGGCTGCGTCTGGAGGCGGATTACGCCATGCCGGCCAACAACCGGACCCTGGTGTGGCGGCGGGTCTAGTGCCCGTTGCGGGAATGCCCAGCCAAGGTAAACGCCCGGGAGGCGGGGCAAGGTTGGAGGGCGACTGAAGGGATGCCCGCAGGGCAGGGAACCCTTGGAGCCCGGAAGCCTTGCCCCGCCTCCCGGACTACCACCGGAATTGTTGACAGGAATTCCCGGGACGGGGCCCCGGCTACCAGTTGTAGCCGAGGGACATGGACAGCTCGATGATGCCGTTGTCCTCGCGGATCTCCGTGCCGGCCTTGCCGATGTACTTCAGCTCCAGGGCAAAGGCGGTGTTCTGCGCGTCGCCGTTGATGATGCCCATGCCCACCTGCCAGAAGGTCTCCTGGACGCTGTCCGTCTCGCCGGCGGCGGTGTCCCCCTCGGCGGTCAGGCGTCCGCCGCCCGCCAGGAAGTAGGGCACCTCGTTGCGGTCGTTGGCGGGCATGCCGTAGTAGAGGTCCACCCCCACGCGGTCGAGCACCAGCTCGTCGGTGAAGGATCGGTCATCGGCGGCCACCGGGGAGGAGACGTCCAGGGTGCTGTGCATCCAGTTGACGCCGAGACCGAGGCGGTTGCTCTCGGGGGAGCCGCCGAAGTACTTGATGGTGGCGCCGTAGGACCAATCCTGGTCGGGCAGCTCGTTGCGCTGGCCGAGCCAGAAGTCGTAGCCCGCCACGGCGGCGGTGTGGAGGATGGAGCCGCCGCCTCCCCGCCGATCCTGCGCCCAAGCGTCCGGGGTCAGCGGGAGGGACAGGCACAGGGCCGCCATGGCGAGGGCCGGAAGCCGGAACCGGATCGCCCGCGTCATCGGTCCCGTCGCCAATGGGCCAGGACGTATTTGTCTTCGCTCGGGTACTTGATGTCCAGATCCCCCTTGTGCGCCCGATGGATGGCGTCGGCGATGCCGCGCGCCAGATGCTCATAGGTGGTCCGGATTATAACGGAACCGTCATCCTCTTTTCGAATCTCCATGATCCGTTCGAGAGGGCGCCGGGCGACCTCGCGCTTCTCCACGTTCTCGATGAGGTTCCGGATGTCCTCCCAGTGCTCCTGGAGGAAGTCCCCCTCCAGGGTGATCATGCCCCCCGTGTAATCCTCCTTGATCCGGGAGCAGGCCGGGCAGGTCATGAGCTCGGCCTCTTCCGGCGGGTTCTTCATCCACTGGAAGATGCCGCCGTCGAACACCACGCCGCACTCCCGGCAGACGGCGGGCTGGCTGTACTTGGCCCGCATGAAATAGGGGTCGTTGCGGTGCTCCTGGATCATCTTGTCCAGACGGGAATGGTTCTTGCCGGTGTCTCCGTTCATGCCGTTGCCTCCTTGGCGGTTCGGGCCTGGATCACGGAAAGCCCCGTTCACCCTACCCCAGCCGGAGGAAGGGGGGCAGTCGGGTCGCACCCCATGGCCCCCTCGGCAAAAAAAACCCGGAGCCGGGCCCCGGGTCTGTCGGCGGTGAGGAGAGGGGCTACATGCCTACCACCTCCTGACGGGTCAGCGTAACCTCCTCCGGAGAGGCCCGGCGGACCTTGTGCCAGTTCTGCGGGAACTCCAGCCGGTAGTGCTGCGGATAGTCGTAGGGTTGCACCCCCGCCTGCTCGAGGGCCTCGATGAGATCGTCGGCCTCGCCGTCCATCAGCTCGGCGTGGCTCTTGAGCTCGCTCAGCAGGAGGCTGGCCTCCTCGGGGTGCACGGCGATCTGGACCTGCTCCCGATCCTGGTTGGCGATACGCATGGCTCAGTCCTCCACGCTCGGCTGCTTCGGTGCCTGCTCGTCGAAGGCGTGCGGAGGCTGGCGGAAGTTGTCGCGCATGCCGAACTTTGCTTCCCGCAGCAGGTAGCCCAGATCGAGGATGGAGCGCGACATCTTCGCCGCCTTGCCCATCACCGGGTCCGCCAGGTCTTCGACCTCGTTTTTATCAAAGGTGAGGATGTAGTCACCGTGTCCTTCGCTGGAGTGCTGCACGTCCATTGGTTACCCCCATCGGGTACGTGTATGGATCTCGGACAACCTACTTATTTGATCCGTACCCGACGCTGGAGGTTCAATCGCCGCGTTTCAAGGACAGGGTTCCGGGGAGGGTCCGGCTAGCGGCGCTGGTCGGCGGGGACGTGGCTCTTCAGCTCGGCCAGCATGGGCCGATGGACACGGGGGGACGCGGCGAGGATGTTGCCGCTGGTGAAGAAGTCGTCGCCGCCCTCGAAGTCCGTTACGATGCCCCCCGCCTCGCGGACGATCAGGGCGCCCGCCGCCATGTCCCAGGGGTTGAGCTTGAACTCCCAGAAGCCGTCGTAGCGCCCGCAGGCGGTGTAGGCTAGGTCCAGGGCCGCCGAGCCCCAGCGCCGGATGCCGCTGGTGTGGCGGACATAGGCGCGGAAGGTGTCCAGGTAGGCCTCCATGAGCTCCGGATACTTGAAGGGGAAGCCGGTGGCCAGCACGGTGCCGTCCAGCCCCTTGCGCTCGGGCATGCGGATGCGGCGCTCGTTCAGCTGGGCGCCCGCGCCCCGGGAGGCCACGAACAGGTCGTTCTTCACCGGGTCGTAGATGACGGCCTGGTCCAGCTTGCCGTCCTCCTCCAGGGCGATGGACACCGCGAAGTGCGGCAGGCCCTGGAGGAAGTTGGTGGTGCCGTCCAGTGGGTCGATGATCCAGCGGTAGCGGGAGCCCTCCCGGTGGACGCCTCCCTCCTCGCCGACGATGGCGTGGTCGGGGTAGGCCTTGTGGAGGGCGTTGACGATGGTCTCCTCCGCGGCCCGGTCCACCTGGGTGACGAAATCGTGGGGACCCTTGGTGTCGACGGTCAGCTCGTCGAGGCGGTCAAAAGCGCGCACGATCAGGTCCCCGGCGGAGCGGGCGGCGCGGACGGCGGTAGTCAGCATGGGATGCATGGGAGTCCCCTCGGCTGCGGAACGGGCGGCTAACGGTAACCTCCCCTCATCCCGCCATGCAACGCGCGGCGGGGGGAATGCGGGGAAGCGTAAGAGGATAGCAGGATGTGCTTGGACAAGGTGGCCATCGTCTTGGTGGAGCCCAGCCACCCGGGCAACATCGGCGCCGCGGCGCGGGCCATGAAGAACATGGGACTGGGTGACCTGCGCCTGGTACGCCCGGCGCGCTTCCCCGACGCCGAGGCCACGGCCCGCGCCTCGGGGGCCGACGACCTGCTGGCCGCCGCCTCCGTCCACCAGGATCTGGGGGCGGCCCTGGAGGATGTCGGTTGGGTGGCGGGGACCACCGCCCGTGGGAGGGAGCTCAGCATCCCCGTGCGCACCGCGCGCGCGGCCATGGACGAGCTCCTGGGTCAGGCGCGGGCCGGTCGGCGTGGGGCGTTGGTTTTCGGGCGGGAGCGCAGCGGGCTGACCAACGCCGAGCTGGACCGCTGCGACCGCCTGGTCCACATCCCCACGTCCGGGGAATACAGCAGCCTGAACCTCGCCCAGGCGGTCCAGATCCTGGCCTACGAGGCCCGGCTGGCAGCGAACGCCGAGGGCGAAGCGGTGTCCGACCCGGAGCACCTGCCCGCCGGCGGGGAGGTGCTTGCGGGCCTGTTCGAGCACCTGGAGCGGGTGGTCCGGGACGTGGGCTTCGTCAATCCCCAGAGCCCCAAGCGCACGGACCGGCGCATGCGTCGCCTCCTGCTGCGCGCCCGGCCCACGGAGACGGAGGTCCATTTCTTCCGCGGTTTCCTGAGCGCCATCGAGAAGCGGATCCACGGCCACCGGCCCCGGAAGAAGGCGGGGTTTTCTTCCGAGGAAAACGGTCGGGATTCTTGACACGCTTACTTGGTCTTAGTAAAAAACCCCAATAACCGAGCAGGTATTAACGGCGACCATGGTTCAGTCCCTTTCCCGGGTCCTCCGGGAGCACACCGATATCGTCTTCGAGCGAGATCCGGCCGCCCGGACCCGGTGGGAGGTACTCACCACCTATCCCGGCGTGCACGCGGTGCTGATGTACCGGCTGGCCCATCGGCTGTGGTGCCGGCGGTGGCGCTGGCTGGCGCGGGTCCTGTCCCATGTCGCCCGCTTCCTGACCGGCATCGAGATCCATCCGGGGGCCGAGATCGGCCGTCGCTTCTTCATAGACCACGGCATGGGCGTGGTGATCGGCGAGACCGCCAAGGTGGGCGACGACGTCACGCTCTACCACGGCGTCACCCTGGGCGGCACCACCTGGAAGCGGGAGCGGCGCCATCCCACCCTCGGCGATCAGGTGGTGGTGGGGGCGGGCGCCAAGATCCTCGGGCCCATCGAGGTGGGCAGCTGCAGCCGCATCGGCTCCAACGCCGTGGTCATCAAGGACGTGCCGGAGAACGCCGTGGTGGTGGGAGTGCCCGGGCGGGTGGTGAACAAGGAGGGCGCCCGCACCAGCGAGGGCTTTGACCCCTACGGGCAGAAGGAGCACATGCCGGACCCGGTGGCCAAGGCCGTGGAGTGCATCTCCGAGCATGTCCACGCCGTGGAGCGCCGGCTGGAGTCCCTGGAGCACGATCATCGCGCCGCCGTGCCCGCGGACAGCGAGGGCTGGAGCTGTCCCTTGGGCGAGGGGGACGAAAATGCGGGGGGCGAGGCGGGCGAGCCGGCCTCGGCAACGGACACCGCCCGGGAGCAGGAGGACCGCTAGCCGGGCGGCCAACAAGGCGCAACAGCCTGTAAGGAGTGGATTGTGCGACTGACGACCAAGGGGCGTTACGCGGTAACGGCCATGGTGGACTTGGCCCTGCACGGCCAGGACGGCCCCGTGGCCCTCGCCGACATCGCCGAACGGCAGATGATCTCCCTGTCCTACCTGGAGCAGCTGTTCGGCCGCCTGCGCCGTACCGGCCTGGTGGAGAGTGTCCGGGGCCCCGGCGGCGGCTACCTGCTCGCCCGGCCCATGAACGAGACCACCGTCTCCGACATCATCCTGGCCGTGGACGAGCCCATCTCCGCCACCCAGTGCGGCGGCAACGAGGGCAAGATGTGCAAGGGCAACGAGCACTGCCTGACCCACTGGCTGTGGATGCGGCTGGGGGATCACATCTACGACTTCCTGGTGGCCGTGACCCTCGACCAGCTGGTGGAGGAGAATAAGGGGCGCACCAGCGTGGTGGAGGGGCCTGCCGGGACCCACATCAAGGCCCAGGCGCGGAGCTGAGTTGGGCGCCTACCTCGACCATAACGCCACCACCCCGCCCGACCCCGCCGTCCGGGAGGTGGTGGCCGACGGCCTTGCCGCGGGGTGGGGCAACCCCTCCTCCGTGCACGCTTGGGGCCGTCGGGCCCGCTCGCGCCTGGAGGAGGCCCGCGAGCGGGTGGCGGCGCTGGCGGGCTGCGCCCCCCGGGAGGTGACCTTCACCGGCGGGGCCACCGAGGCCAACAACGCGGTACTCAAGGGTTTCGCCGCGCGGGATCGCGGTGCCCGGACCCTGCTCGTGGGGGCCACTGAACACCCCTCCGTGCTGGAAACCGCCCGCTACCTCCGGGAGCAGGGCCAGCCGGTGGCCGAGGTCCCGGCGGACGGGGATGGCCGCATTACGCCCGAGGCCCTGCGGGACAGCCTGGAAGCGAACCAGCCGGTGGGCCTGGTCTCGGTGATGTGGGCCAACAACGAGACCGGTACCCTCCAGCCCATCCCCGAGCTGGCGGCGGCGTGCGCGGAGCACGGCGTACCCCTGCACACGGACGCCGTCCAGGCCGCCGGCAAGGCGCCGCTGGACTTCGCCGGCTCCGGGGCCGCCGCCATGAGCCTTTCGGCGCACAAGATCGGCGGCCCGCCCGGCGTGGGCGCCCTGGTACGGGATGCCCGCCGGCTGCCCCTCGATCCCCTCCTGCACGGCGGGGGACACGAGCGGGAGCGCCGCGCCGGCACCGAGAACCTGGCGGGGATCGCCGGTTTCGGCAAGGCCGCCGAACTCGCCCGGGAGCGGCTGGCGGGCTTCCCGGAGCACGCCCGGGGCCTGCGGGACCGCCTGGAGGCGGGCCTGCGCGAGTCCGGCGTCGCCGTGGAGGTGGTATCGGAAGCGGCGGAACGCCTGCCCAACACCAGCTGTCTTCTCTTGCCGGGGGTGGAGGCGGAGACCCTGCTCATGAACATGGACCTGGCGGGGTTCGCCGTCTCCAGCGGCTCCGCCTGCGCCAGCGGCAGCCTGAAGCCCTCGCCGGTGCTGCTGGCCATGGGCATCCCGCCGGAGCGGGCGCGCAGCTCGCTCCGGGTAAGCTGCGGCTGGACCACCAGCCAAGCCGAGTTGGAGGAGTTTCTGGAGGTCCTGGTGCCCCTGGTGCGGCGCCTCCAGGAGCGGACGACCCATCCCGCCTGAGGGCGGATGGCGAGCGGAGCTTGACCTAGCGGGGCGCAAGCCCCAAATCCTGATAGGCAGGGGGCCGCTTCCGGCCCCCGCGAGCCATGCAACCCAATTGGACGGAGGAGCTCCATGACCGCGTCCCTGACGATTACCGAGCGCGCCGCCGACCAGATCCAGAACCAGCTCGCCAAGCGCGGCAGCGGGATCGGGATCCGGGTCGGCGTCCGCAAGAGCGGCTGCTCCGGCTATATGTACAATCTGGAATACGTGGACGAGCCCAAGGCGGAGGATCTGCTCTACGAGGCCCACGGCGCCAAGGTCTTCGTGGATCCGGAGGTGGTATCCCTGATCGAGGGCACCGAGATGGACTACGTGAACGAGGGCCTGCAGGCCATGTTCCGCTTCAACAACCCCAACGTGACCGCCGAGTGCGGCTGCGGGGAGAGCTTCAGCGTCGGCTGAGGGCCCGGGGTCCGTCCTCGTCGGGAAAGGAGCGCGCCATGAAATGGACCGACACCCAGGATATCGCCGTGGAGCTGGCGGAGACCCAGCCCGATGTGGATCCCCAGTACATCACCTACGAGGAGCTTCGCGACCTGGTCACTCAGCTGGAGGGGTTCGACGACGATCCCAACCGGGTGGACGACCAGGAGCTCCAGGCCATCCAGCTCTCCTGGATCGACGAGGCGGCGCAGAACGAGCAGTGAGGAGGCGATCTTGAGCACAGCGGGCGCGCCATCCCGCGTGGTGGTGGCCATGTCCGGCGGCGTGGACTCCTCGGTAACCGCGGCCCTGCTCCTGGAGCAGGGCTTCGATGTTATCGGGGTGACCATGCGCCTGTGGGACGGCCCCGGCAACGAGGGCGGCTGCTGCAGCGTGGAGGACGCCGACGACGCGCGCCGGGTGGCCGACCGCCTGGGCATCCCGTTCTACGTCCTCAACTACGCCGAGCCCTTCCGCGAGAAGGTGGTGGACAACTTCGTGGACGAGTATCTGGCGGGCCGCACCCCCAACCCGTGCGCCCGCTGCAACCAGTTCATCAAGTTCGACCGGCTCCTCCAGCAGGTGCGCGACCTGGGCGCCGACTACTTGGCCACCGGCCACTACGCCCGCATCGACCGGGACGGCGAGCGCCCCCGGCTGCGCACCGGGCTCGACGGCGACAAGGACCAGTCCTACTTCCTCGCCGTGACCCCCGCCCCCGAGCTGGATTCCATCCTGTTCCCGGTGGGGGGGTACGATAAGCACCAGGTGCGCGAGCTCGCCGCCCGCTACGACCTGATCACCGCCGACAAGCCGGAGAGCCAGGACATCTGCTTCGTGTCCCGCTCGGCGGCCGAGTTCGTGGCCAGCCAGGGCGCCGGCCCCGGCCTGGAGCCGGGGGAGATCGTCGACCGGGCGGGCAATGTGCTCGGCGAGCACCGGGGCGCCGCCTACTACACGGTGGGCCAGCGCCGGGGCCTGCATCTGGCCGTGGGACGGCCCATGTACGTGGTGGAGGTGGACACGGCCGCCAACCGCGTGGTGGTGGGGGAGGCCGACGAGATCTTCCATGCCGCCATGGAGGTGGAGGGGCTGAATTGGTTCGGTGACCCCCTGCCCGAAGGGGGCCGGGAGGCGGAGGTGAAGGTCCGCTACGCCGGCAAGCCGGTGGCCGCCCGGGTGGAGCCCCTGGAGGGAGACCGGGCGCGGGTGACCTTCGCCGAGCCCGTGCGGGCCGTCACCCCGGGTCAGGTGGCCGCCTTCTACAGCGGCGACGAGGTGCTCGGGGGCGGCTGGATCGCGGAGGCAGCGGCGTGAGCGGCGAAAGCGCCCCCCTGACCTTCGTGCGCCCGTCCCCGGAGGACGCGGCGGAGCCCCGGCCCGGCACCGGCAACGTGCGCCGGGTGGCCACCTCCACCATGGGCTGCAAGGTGAACCAGTTCGAGACGGAGGCCATCCGCCAGGCCCTGCGCGGCGCGGACTACGAGCTGGTGCCCTTCGAGGCGGAGGCGGACCTCTACCTGGTGAACACCTGCACGGTCACCCGCGAGGCGGACCGCCAGGCCCGCCAGCTGGTGCGCCGCGCCCTGCGCCGCAACCCGGACGCCTTCATGGTGGTGGCGGGCTGCTACGCCCAGCGCGACCCCGAGGCGGTGGCCGCCATCCCCGGCGTGGACCTGGTGCTCGGCAACGGCGAGAAGGTGGACGCCCACGGCCTCATCCCCGACCTGGAGGCGGGGGACCTGCCGCAGGTGATGGTGGGTGACCCGGGCGACGGCGCCGCCGTGCCCGAGGGCCTGCTGACCCGCTTCGAGTCGCGCACCCGGGGCTTCCTGCAGGTGCAGCAGGGCTGTGACCAGTCCTGCACCTTCTGCATCATCTCCAGCGTGCGCGGCGGCAGCCGCTCGGTGCCGGTGCGCCACGTGGTGCGCCAGGTGGACCGCTGGGCCCAGGTGGGCACCCGGGAGTTCGTGGTCACCGGCGTGGACGTGGGCTCCTACGGCGCCGACCTGGAGGGCGGGGCGGACCTGGCGGGGCTGCTGGCGGCGGTCGCCGAGCGGGAGGGCGACTTCCGGCTGCGACTGTCCTCCCTGGACCCCAGCCACATCACCGACGAACTGATCGACCTGTTCCGTGAGGAGCCCAAGCTCTGCCCGCACGTGCACCTCTCCCTGCAGCACGGCGACGCCAAGGTGCTCAAGCAGATGAAGCGCCGCTACGGCCCGGATCTGGTGCGCGAGCGCATGGCCGCCCTGCGCGAGGCGGCGCCGGATCTGGTGCTGTCGGCGGACGTGCTGGTGGGCTTCCCCACCGAGACCGAGGCCGCCTTCGACAACGCCCTGGCGCTGGTGGAGGAGCTGGAGATCGCCTATCCGCACGTGTTCCCCTTCTCGCCGCGCCCCGAGACCCCCGGCGGGCGGATCCCGGAAAGCAAGCAGGTGCCGGCCCCGGAGCGCAAGGCGCGGGCCGCGCGCATGCGCGAGCTGGGGGCGGAGATCCGGACGCGCGTGCTGGCCCGGGCGGTGGGCCGGCCCCAGCGGGTTCTGGTGGAGGAGCCCGACCGCCACCATCCGGGATGGATGCGTGGCCGGGCCGCCACCTACCTGCCGGTGTTGCTTCCGGAAGGCCGGGCCGAGCCCGGGGAGCTCGTGGAGTGCGTGCCGGAAAGGGTGGAGGAGGAAACCCTGGTGGCCCCGGGTTGACCCTGCCGGGGCTCCGAATTGCCCACCCCCCGCGCCAGTGATAGTCTTGGCGCCTTCACCGAATACCCAGTTGATGCAACCGAAAAACCCGACGGGAGAAGGCATGGCCACCGAGCAGACCCTTTCCATCATCAAGCCGGACGCCGTAGGCAAGAACGTGATCGGGGAGATCCTCTCCCGCTTCGAGAGCAACGGCCTGCGCGTGAAGGCCATGAAGATGGTCCGCCTGACCACCGAGCAGGCCAAGGCCTTCTACGCCGTCCATGCCGACAAGCCCTTCTACAACGACTTGGTGGAGTTCATGATCTCCGGCCCGGTGGTGGTTTCCGTGCTGGAGGGCGACAACGCCATCGCCAAGAACCGCGAGCTGATGGGCGCCACCAACCCCAAGGAAGCGGACGCCGGAACCATCCGGGCGGACTACGCCACCAGCATCGACGCCAACGCGGTGCACGGCTCCGACAGCCCCGAGACGGCGGCCGAGGAAGTGGCTTTCTTCTTCAACCACCTGGAAGTGTTCGACCGCGACGCATGACCGCCACCGAGACCGTCAAGCAGGGCCCATCCCGGCGGCCGCCAACCGGCGGCCCGGTGGATCTCGTCGGCCTGGACCGCACTGGCCTGGAGGCCTTCTTCACCGAGTTGGGGGAGAAGCGCTTCCGGGCCCGGCAGGTGATGCAGTGGCTCCACCAGCGGGGCGTCTCGGACTTCGAGGCGATGACCGATCTCGGCAAGGGCCTGCGCGCCCGGCTGGGTGAGCAGGCCCGGGTGCTGGAGCCGGCGGTCCTGTCCGAGCAGCGCTCGGCCGACGGCACCATCAAGTGGCTGCTGGGCCTGGAGGACGGCAACGCGGTGGAGACCGTGTTCATCCCCGACGACGATCGCGGCACCCTGTGCATCTCCTCCCAGGCCGGCTGCCCGCTGGACTGCAAGTTCTGCGCAACGGGATACGGCGGTTTCCAGCGGAACCTGGCCCCGGGGGAGATCATCAGCCAGGTGCGCCATGCCCGGTCGGTAGTGGGCGACCGGCTCACCAACATCGTGTTCATGGGCATGGGCGAGCCGTTGCTCAACTACGACGCCGTTCTGCGTGCCATCCACCTGCTCATGGACGATTACGCCTACGGCCTGAGCCGCCGGCGCATCACGGTGTCCACGGTGGGGGTGGTGCCCAAGATCGCGGAGCTCGGCCGGGACACACCGGTGAACCTGGCCATTTCCCTGCACGCCGTCAGCGATGAGGTGCGGGACCGGATCGTGCCCATCAACCGCACCTATCCCCTGGAGCGCCTGCTCCAGGCGTGCCGGGACTATCCGCTTCCGGCGACCCGCCGGATCACCTTCGAGTACGTCATGCTCGACGGAGTCAACGACTCCCCCGCCGAGGCCCGCCGGCTGGTGGACCTGCTCGCCGGGATCCCCGCCAAGGTGAACCTCATCCCCTTCAATCCGTTCCCCCAGGCGGAGTTCCAGCGCTCTTCCCGGGAGGCCATCGACCGCTTCCGGGACATCCTTCTCGAGCGCGGCATGGTGGCGGTGACCCGCACCCCGCGCGGCGACGACATCGATGCCGCCTGCGGCCAGCTCCAGGGCCGGGACCGCGACGGTGGCGACTCCTCCCTGGGCGCCGAGGGGGCGTGAATTGATCCAGCTCGCCATGCGCGCTGCCCTCTACCCCACGGCCGTCGCCCTGCTTGCCCTGCTGCTTTCCGGTTGTGCCACCACCTCCTCGCGGGATTCAGGGCCGGAGGGGGAGCGCACCCGCAGCGAGATCTACCTGGAGCTGGGCATCGCCTACCTGCGGGACGGGCGGCCCCGTGACGCCCTGCGCAAGCTCGAGGACGCCCGCTCCCTGAACGACGACGACGCCCGCATCTATAACGGCCTAGCGCTGACCTACCAGAACCTCGGGTTCGACGACAAGGCCGAGGAGGCCTTCGAGGAGGCCGTCGACCTGGCTCCGGAGGACCCCCAGGTCCGCAACAACTACGGCGCCTTCCTGGCCCGCCTGGGGTCCTACGAACGGGCGGAGGAACAGTTCGAGGTGGCGCTCCAGGACCCTCTGTATTCCACGCCGGAAAACGCGTACTACAATCTCGGCTGGCTGGCCCGCGAGCAGGAGGATGCCGACCGGGCCGAGCGGATGCTGCGCACCGCCCTGCGCCTGCGGGCCGACTATCCGGCGGCCCGGATGGCTCTTGCGCGGCTGCTGCGGGAGCAGGGGGACCAAGAGCGAGCCCGGGAAGAGGTGGAGGAGCTCCTGGAACGGCGTCCCGAGCATCCCCGGGGCCACCTGCTGGCCGCCGAGCTGGCCCGGGAACGTGGCGACGAGGAACAGGCCGCGGAACACCTGAGGCGGGTGCTGGAGATCGCGCCGGATAGCGGCGTGGCCGAAGAGGCGCGCACCCGCCTCGAGCGTATGGGTGCCCTGGGCGACCGGGCCCGGGCTCGCTAAAAAAAGGGGGCAAGGAGGGGGAATGGCGAGCGAGGAGACGGAACAGGAAGCTTCGGGGTTCGGCGAGCAGCTCCGCCGGGCCCGGGAGACGGCGGGACGGACCCAGGCCGATATGGCCGAGGAGCTCCGCCTCACCGTGGAGCATATCCAGGCCCTGGAGGCGGAGGATTTCAGCCGCCTCCCGGGGGAAGCCTACATCCGTGGCTACCTGCGCAGCTACGCCGCCGTTGTGGGCCTGTCGCCCGACTCGGTGATCCAGGCCTTCGAGGCCCGTCAGGCCGGAGGGGACGCGCCCAGGGCGGAGAACGACACACCGATCATCCCGGAGCCCGAGCGGCCCATGATCGAGCACCCCTGGCGGGTGGTCTCCGTGAGCTTCCTGCTCCTGCTGCTGGTTGGGGGTACCACCTTCTGGTTCGTGGGGGACGGCATGGAGCCCGCCGAGGTCATGGACACCGACCCTGCGGAAGAGCAGGTGGCCGGAGCCGGGGAGGCCGCCTCCGGCCCGCCGGGGCCGCAAACCTCGGGCGAGGACGGCGAGGCGGAAACGCCCGCGGCGCAGGACCAGGCCGTGGCCGAGCGGGCCCCGGACGCCGCACCTCCTTCAAAGGAGGAGCTGCAGCGGGTGCTCGACGAGGAGGGATCCCGGGACTCCACCCCGGAAGGGCAAGGACCAGCCGAGGTCGCGAAGCCGGAGAGCGCTTCCGGCCCGCCGGAAGACTCCCGCTCCGCCGAGGTGGCCTCACGCGACGGGGATCCGCGCTTCCGGCGGTTGGACATGGAGGAGCCGGAGTCGCCGAGGCTGCCGCAGGACATGCAGCGGCTGCGGGTGCACACCTGGGCGGACAGCTGGATGGAGATCAAGGACGCCGAGGAGAACCTGCTCCTGCGGCGCCTGGTGGAGGCCGACGAAAACGTGCGTCTGTACGGCAAGGCGCCCTTCCAGTTAAAGGTGGGGAATGCGGCGGGGGTGCAGCTGTATTTCGACGGCGCCCCCCTGGCTCCCTTGGGCCGGCCGGGACAGGTGGTGACCACCCAGGTGGACGCCTCCTCGGCCACCATCCCCGAGTCCGAGGTGGGGCCGCCCCCGACCCTGGGAGAAGCGGATGACGGCGCGGGAACCGGTGGCCGGGGTGGCCCGGGCACCGGGAGCGGCGGGGCCGAGGCCCGGACATTCGCCGCTCCGGAGAATTAGCGGGGCCCGCCGGGATCGCGGGCCGGCCGGCGGAGTGGCCAGTAGCCCGGTCGGCCCCGGAATTTCGGGTTCATGGTGCATAAACAGCTCCGGACGGCCTGTCCGGAGAGGGAGCGTATAGGTATGTGGGGGATTCATCGCAGGAAGACGCGGCAGATCCACGTGGGCTCGGTGCCCATCGGCGGCGACGCGCCTATCGCGGTGCAGACTATGACCAACACCGACACCTGCGACGTGGAGGCCACCGTCGGCCAGATCGAGCAGGTGGCGGCCGCCGGTGCCGACATCGTCCGGGTCTCCGTGCCCGACAAGGACGCCGCCGAGGCCTTCGCCAAGATCCGCGCTCGTGTCCCCGATGTCCCCCTAATCGCCGACATCCACTTCGACTACCGGATCGCCCTCAAGGTGGCCGATATGGGGGTGGACTGCCTGCGCATCAATCCCGGCAACATCGGCAAGCGCGACCGGGTGGCGGCGGTGGTGGACGCCGCCAAGCACAACGGCATCCCCATCCGGGTGGGGGTCAATGCGGGGTCGCTGGAGAAGCATCTCCTGGAGAAGTACAGCGAGCCCAACGCCGACGCCATGGCGGAGTCGGCCCTGCGCCACCTGGAGATCCTGGAGTCCCACGACTTCCAGGACACCAAGATCAGCCTCAAGGCCTCGGACGTCTTCCTGGCCGTGGAGGCCTACCGCAAGCTCGCCACGCAAGTGGACTACCCCTTCCACCTGGGGATCACCGAGGCCGGCAGCCTGCGCATGGGCACGGTGCGGTCCTCGGTGGGGCTGGGCATGCTGCTGGCCGACGGCATCGGCGACACCCTGCGGGTGTCCCTGGCCGCCGACCCGGTGGAGGAAGTGAAGGTGGGCTTCGACATCCTCAAGAGCCTGCACCTGCGCCACCGCGGCGTGAACATCATCGCCTGCCCGAGCTGCTCGCGGCAGGAGTTCAACGTCATCGACACGGTGAACGAGCTGGAGGCCCGGCTGGAGGACGTCAACGAGAACCTCAACGTCTCCATCATCGGCTGCGTGGTGAACGGCGTGGGCGAGGCCAAGGAGGCCGACGTGGGCGTCACCGGCGGCGGCAAGAACCTGGTCTACATCGACGGCGAGCCCAGCTACAAGGTGGACAACGAGACCCTGGTGGACCGCGTGGAGCGCTCCGTGCGCGATTACGTGGCCAACCAGCGCCAGGAAGGTGAGGGCGAGGACGGCGCCTCCGCGTCGCCCGTGGAGGGCAGTGCCTAGTGGCCGAGAAGATCCGCCCCGTCCGGGGGATGAACGACATCCTTCCGGATGAAGCCGCCGCCTGGCAGCACCTGGAAACCGAGGCCCGCCGCGTCCTCGAGGCGTACGGCTACCGCGAGATCCGGTTCCCGCACGTGGAGCGGCTGGAGCTGTTCGCCCGTTCCATCGGTGAGGACACGGACATCGTCGAGAAGGAGATGTACACCTTCGAGGACACCGGCGGCGAGATCCTCGCGCTGCGGCCCGAGGGCACCGCTGGCTGCGTGCGCGCCGGGATCACCAACGGCCTGTTCCGCGGCCAGACCCACCGGCTCTATTACCTGGGCCCCATGTTCCGTCACGAGCGCCCGCAGAAGGGCCGCTACCGGCAGTTCCACCAGGTGGGCGTGGAGGCCTTCGGCCCGGCCACGCCCGACCTGGACGTGGAACAGATCCTCATGGCCCGTCGCCTGCTCCAGGACCTGGGCGTGGAAGGGCTTACCCTCCATCTCAACTCCCTGGGCAAGCCGGCGGACCGCCGTGTCTACCGGGAGGAGCTGGTGGGCTTCCTGGAGGCGCGCCGGGACAGCCTGTGCGAGACCTGCCAGGAGCGCATCCAGCGCAGCCCCATGCGGGTTCTGGACTGCAAGGTGCCCACCTGCCAGGAGGCGGTGGCCGAGGCCCCCGAGATCACCGATTTCCTGGGGGAGGAGAGCCGGGCCCACTTCGACCGGCTCCGCGCGCTGCTGGACGCGGCCGGGGTGCCCTACGAGCTCAATCCGCGCCTGGTGCGGGGCCTCGACTACTACACCGATACCGTCTACGAGTGGACCAGCGACCAGCTGGGCTCGCAGGCCACCGTGGTGGCCGGCGGCCGCTACGACGGTCTGGTGGAGGAGATCGGCGGACCCTCCACCCCGGCGGTGGGCTTCGCGCTCGGCATCGAGCGCCTGCTGGCGCTCGTGGCCCCCGAGCGGGTGCCGGAGCCCCATCCCTCCGTGTTCATCGCCCCCCTGGACGCCGCGGTGGAAACCGACGCCATGGCCCTGGCCGAGTCGCTGCGCGACCGGGGGGTCTCCGCCTGGTACCACTGCGGCGGGGGGAGCCTGAAGAGCCAGCTCAAGAAGGCCGACCGCTCCGGGGCCCGCCTGGCCCTGGTCCTGGGCGAGCAGGAGCAGGCCGAGGGCACCGTGCTGGTGCGCGATCTGGCCTCCGGGGAGCAGGAGGCCCTCGCCCGGCGCGAGGTGGAGGATCATGTCGTCCACCGCAGCAGCTAGTCGGGCCGCTAGCGGGGACCCGGTCCTGGCCCTCGACGGCCTGACCGTCAGCCTCGATTCCGCCGGGCGCCGCATCCCGGTGGACAACGTCTCCCTGGAGATGCGCCCCGGGGAGACCCTGTGCGTGGTCGGGGAGTCGGGCTGCGGCAAGTCCATGACGGCCCTGGCCTGCATGGGCCTGCTGCCGGAGGTGGCCCGGGTCCGGAGCGGGCACATCCGCTTCCAGGGCCGGGACCTGTCGGGGGCGGATGCCCGAACCTGGCGGCGCCTACGCGGCGACGCCATGGCCATGATCTTCCAGGAGCCCATGACCAGCCTGAATCCGGTTTTCCGGGTGGGTCGGCAGGTGGCCGAGCCCCTGCGGGTCCATCGTGGCCTGGGCAAGCGGGAGGCCCTGCGCCGCGCCGGGGACCTCCTCGAGCAGGTTGGGATCCCCGACCCGGGCGAGCGGCTGCGGGCGTACCCCGACGAGCTCTCCGGCGGCCAGCGCCAGCGGGTGATGATCGCCATGGCGCTGGCTTGCGACCCGAACCTGCTCATCGCCGACGAGCCCACCACCGCCCTGGACGTCACCATCCAGGCCCACATCCTCGAGCTGCTGGCCGACCTGCAGCGGGACCGGGGCATGGGGCTCATGTTCATCACCCACGACTTCGGGGTGGCGGAGGAGATCGCCGACCACATCGCCGTCATGTACGCCGGCCAGATCGTGGAGTACGGCCCCGCCGCTCAGGTGCTCAATAGCCCGCGCCACCCCTATACCGCCGGGCTCATGGAGGCCATCCCCGGACAGGAGGAGCCCCACGGGGCCCTGCCGGCCCTGGCCGGCAGGGTGCCCGAGCTGGGCCACTGGCCCCCCTACTGCCGCTTCGCGGAGCGGTGCCCGCTGGCCCGCGCGCGCTGCCGGGCCGGGCCCGTGACCCTGGAGGGCGGGGGCGGCCACCTCAGCCGCTGCCTGTTCTCCGACGAGGTCAGCCCGGAGATCTGGCATTGACGGGGCTTCTGGAGCTGGAGGGCCTGTCCAAGTCCTTCACCCAGCGCGGGCCCTGGGGTCGGGGTGGGACCACCTTCTGGGCCGTGCGCGACGTCCATCTCACCGTGGCTCCCGGCGAGACCGTGGGGCTGGTGGGGGAGTCGGGATGCGGCAAGTCCACCCTGGCGCGCATGGCCATGCGGCTCATGGAGCCCGATGGCGGCACCATCCGCTTCGCGGGCGAGGACATCACCCGCGCCGGGCGCAGCGGGCTGCAGCGCGCCCGGCGCGACCTGCAGATCGTCTTCCAGGACCCCTACGCCAGCCTCAACCCGCGCATGAGGGTGGGCCGGATCGTGGAGGAGGGCCTGAAGGTGCACGGCATCGGCGACGCCGCGGAACGGCGCCGTCGTGTGACCGAGGTGCTGGAGCGCTGCGGGCTCGGCGGGGAGGCCGCGGCCAAGTTCCCCCACCAGTTCTCCGGCGGCCAGCGCCAGCGCATCGGCATCGCCCGGGCGCTGGTCATGGAGCCGCGCCTGATGGTCTGCGACGAGCCGGTCTCCGCCCTGGACGTGTCCATCCAGGCGCAGATCCTCAATCTGCTCAAGGACCTGCAACGGGACTTCGGCCTCGCCTATCTGTTCATCAGCCACGACCTGCGGGTGGTGCGTTACCTGAGCGATCGGGTGGTGGTCATGTACGGAGGCCGGGTGGTGGAGGAGGGGCCCACCGAGACGCTGTTCGAACGCCCCGCCCACCCGTACACTCGGGGCCTGCTGGCGGCGATCCCCGGCGCCCACCGCGAACGGGAGCGCCGCATCCCCGCAGGGGCCGTGCGCGAGCAAGTCGGCGAGTGCCCCTTCTACAGCCGCTGCCCCGAAGCGCAGGACGCCTGCGCGGAATGGCCCTTCCAGGGCTACGACCTGGGGCAGGGGCAGGTGGCCGCCTGCCGGCGGGCCCGCTGAGACGACGGCGATACCGTACCGAACACCTCCGGGAGGAAGCGTTGGAAGAGAACCTGGATCTCGAGGAAGGGCGTCGCAAGGAGGCCCTCAAGGAGTTCGCCCACCGGCATCGGTGGGGGCTCATCGCCCTGGCCGTCGCCGTGGCCGTGGGGGTCGGTGCCGGGTACGGCTACTACCGGCACCAGAACGCCCAGCTCCTCGCGGCCTCGGAGACCTACGGCTCGGCCGTGGAGGCCCTGCGGGCCGGCCGGGAGGGGGATGCCCGCCAGGCCCTCGGCGACCTGATCGCCGAATACGGGGATACCCCCTACGCCGCTTTCGGTCGGGTGTACCGGGCCCGCCTCGAGCACCGGGACGGCCAGAGCGAACAGGCCCTGGCGACTCTGGCGCCCCTCGCGGAGTCCGGCGGTAAGCCCGCCGAGGTTCGGCAGGTCGCTGTGGAGGAGCGCGCCCGCATCCAGTGGGACCGGGGGAACCCCCAGGCGGCCCTCGACACCCTGGCCGCCCTGGAGGGGGAGGCCTTCCTGCCCAGCTATTTCCTCCTCAAGGGCGACCTGCTGGCCGCGCAGGGTGACCACGAGGCGGCCGCCCGGGCCTATCGCGAGGCCCGCCTGCGACCGGGATCCGGCCCCCTGGGGGAGACCATCCAGGGCCGGCTGGAGCAGCTGCCGGGCGCGGCCGGCGCCGCCGGGACGGAGGAGGAGGCCGGATGAGGGCAGCGCGCCTGTTCCCCGGGCTGGCCCTGGCCTTCGCACTGGCCCTGGCCCCGCCGACCGCATCGGGGCAGGAGCAGGAGGGGGCCGCCCCGACCGGCCTGACGCCCTACCGCTCCTGGGCCATGCCCCTGTTCAAGGACTGGAGCGTACGGCCCTACGCCGCCGCCCGGATGGCCGCGGCGGACGGCCTGGCCTTCATCGGCACCCGGGAGGGGCGCCTGTACGCGGTGGACGCCGAATCGGGCGGGATCCGCTGGGTGCGCGACCTCGGCGGCCGCGTCGCCGGCGGGACCACCCTGGGCGGGGACAACGAACGGGTGTACGTGGGCACCGACGAGGGCAAGGTCTGGGGGCTGCGCGCCGAGGACGGGGAAACCGTGTGGCGGACCGAGGTCTCCTCGGAGGTCATCACGGCCCCCCGGGTGGCCTCGGGGATGGTGTTCCTGCGCACCGCCGACGATTACCTGTGGGCCCTGCGCGCCGCGGACGGCGGCACGCGGTGGTCCTACAACGTGGAGGGCCGCAGCCTCGCCCTGCGCGGCGGGGCCCGCCCCGCCTACCGGGACGGGCTGGTCTTCACCGGCTTCTCCACCGGCGAGCTGGTGGCCCTGGAGGCCGGCGGGGGCCGGCCGAGCTGGCGGGAGCGCATCGCCACCTCCACCGGGCGCACGGAGCTGGAGCGCATGGTGGACGTGGATACGGCCCCGGTGGTGCGGGACGGCACGGTCTACACGGCCGCCTACCACGGCGCCGTGGTGGCCCTGGAGGCCGACAGCGGCCAGCAGCTCTGGCAGCGGAAGTTCTCCGTGTTCAACGACTTGGTGGTGGACGGCGAATCCGTGTTCATTACCACCGCCGATTCCAAGGTCCTGGCCCTGGACCGCACCAACGGCGGCACCCTCTGGACCCAGACGGACCTCCAGGACGCGGGCACGCTGTCGGCGCCGGTGCTGACTGAGCACGCCGTGGTGGTGGGGGACGCCCACGGGCGGGTCACTTGGTACCACCGGGACAGCGGGAAGGTACTCGCCCGGCGGGAGGTGGGCATCAGCGCGGTCAACAGCCCGCCCCTGCCCCTGGAGGGGGACGACCTGCTGGTGCTCACCGACCAGGGGACCCTCAATCGGCTGGAGCTGCGGTAGCCGGCCATGAAACCGATCGTCGCCCTCGTGGGCCGGCCCAACGTCGGCAAGTCCACCCTGTTCAACCGCCTGACCCGCACGCGGGACGCCCTGGTCTCCGACACCCCGGGCGTCACCCGGGACCGGATTTACGGCACCTGCGCCTACGGGGAGCGGGACTTCCTGCTGGTGGACACCGGCGGCCTGGAGACCGAGGCGGAGGGTGGCATCGAACTGCTCGCCGCCGAGCAGGCCCGGCAGGCCATCCGGGACGCCGAGCTGGTGGTCTTCCTGGTGGACGGACGCCTTGGCCTGCATCCCGAGGACGCGGCCATCGCCGAGGAGCTGCGCCGGATGCAGGTGCCGGTGCTGCTGGTGGTGAACAAGAGCGAGGACCTGGAGCCCACTACCGTGAGCGCGGAGTTCTACGCCCTCGGCCTCGGCGCCCCTCTGCCCGTGTCCGCCGCCGCCAACCAGGGCATGGGGCGCCTCGTGGACCTGGTGGAGGAGCGCCTGCCCCCCGCTCCCGAGGAGGAAGAGGAGCTCCCCGGCATCCGCATCGCCATGGTTGGGCGTCCCAACGTGGGCAAGTCCACCCTGGTCAACGCGCTGCTCGGCGAGCCGCGCATGATCACCTACGACCGCCCCGGAACCACCCGCGACGCCATCCACACGGTGCTGGAGCGCGACGGCCAGACCTACACCCTGATCGACACCGCCGGGGTGCGACGCCGCTCGCGCATCCACGAGACGCTGGAGAAGTTCTCCACCCTCAAGGCCATCCAGGCCATGGAGGCCGCCGACGTGGTCTTCCTGTTGGTGGATGCCCAGGAGGGCGTCACCGACCAGGACGCCCGCCTGGCGCGGCTGGTGCGCGACGCCGGGCGGGGCGTGGTGCTGGCGGTGAACAAATGGGACCACCTGGACGACCAGCAGAAGAAGCGCCTGCGCCGCACCCTGGACCTGAAGCTGGTGACCCCGCTGTACTACGCCCCCCTGCGCTACATCTCCGCCCTCTACGGCACCGGCGTGGGCCATCTCCTGGAGACGGCGGAGGCCATCTACGGCTCCTACACCAAGGAGCTGTCCACCGCCGAGCTGAACCGGGTTCTCAATGAGGCCACCGAGGCCCATCCACCGCCCGTGCGCGGCGGCTTCCGCCCCAAGCTGCGCTACGCCCACCAGGGCGCCAAGCGCCCCCCCACCGTGGTCATCCACGGTTCCCGCCCCAACACCCTGCCCGACAACTACCTCCGCTATCTGGAGCGCACCTTCCAGAAGCACTTCAAGCTGGAGGGCGTCCCTCTGCGCCTGCAGTTCCGCAAGCAGGAGAGCCCCTACAAGGGTCGGGCGCGCCACAAGGAGGCGCCCAAATCCGTTCGGAAGAAGAAGGCCCGGAAGGCCCGGAAGGGCTGAGCGCCCGGGAGGGTGATCGGGTATTCATCCCTCCGTGTCCGGGCTCCCGTTCAGGTGGCGCTCCTCCACCCGGCAATCCAGGCTGCCCTCGCCGAGCTGGACGTTGACCGTGTCGCCGGTCTCCGTCTCCTCCGCCCGGCGCAGGATCTGTCCGTCCCTGCGCGCCACGGCGTAGCCGCGGGCCAGGGTGCCCAGGGGGCTTACGGCCTCCAGCTCGCGGGCCAGGGACTGCAGGCGCTGGCGGCGGGCGGGCAAGGCGGTGTGGGTGGTGGCCCGGATCAGGCGCTGGCGGAGGTCGTCCGCCTGCTCGCGGTCGCGGGGCAGGCGGCGGGCCGGACCGGCGCGGTGGAGGCGGGCGACCAGGGCCTTCAGGTCGCGACGGCGCTCCCGCTGGCGGCGGGCCAGGGCCCGGGCCAGCCGCTGGCGGCCGGCGCGGTTGCGCTCGTGCAGGTCGCGCAGGCGGCGGCCCGGGTGGATCAAGCGCCGGCGCAGGTGGTCGAGGCCCTGGGCGCGGTCGCGCAGGCGGCGCTCCAGGGCGCGGGTGAGGCGCTCCCGCTCGGTGCCCAGCCCCCGCAGCAGGGCCGCGCGGTCCGGCGAGACCCGCTCGGCGGCGGCGGTGGGGGTGGGGGCGCGCAGGTCGGCGGCGAGGTCGGCGATGGTGTAGTCCACCTCGTGGCCCACGCCCACCACCACCGGGATGGCGCTGGCGCGGATGGCCCGGGCCACCTCCGGCTCGTTGAAGGACCACAGGTCCTCCAGGCTGCCGCCGCCGCGGGCGAGGATCAGCACGTCGCACTCGGCGCGCCGGTTGGCGGTGTCGAAGGCCTCCACAATGGCCGGGGCGGCCGCCTGACCCTGCACCGGGACGGGGTAGACCACTACCGGCAGGGCGGGGAAGCGGCGCCGCAGGGTGGTGAGTACGTCGCGGACCGCCGCGCCGCTGGCGGAGGTGATCACGCCCACCCGGCGCGGCAGGGCGGGCAGGGGCCGCTTGAGCTCGTCGGCGAACAGGCCCTCGGCGGACAGCTTGCGCTTGAGCTCTTCGAAGGCGCGCTGTAGGGCCCCCTCGCCGGCCTCCTCCATGTGTTCGACGATGAGCTGGAAGTCGCCGCGCGGGGCGTAGAGGCTGATCTGCGCCCGCACCAGCACGTGCATGCCGTCCTCGGGCCGGAACCGCAGCAGGCGGTTCTTGCCCTTGAACATGGCGCAGCGTACCTGCGCCTGCTCGTCCTTGAGGGTGAAGTACATGTGGCCGCTGGCCGGGCGGGCCACGTTGGAGAGCTCGCCCTCCACCCACAGCAGGGGGAAGTTCGCCTCCAGCAGGCCCCGGGCCTCGTGGTTGAGGCGGGTGACGGTGTAGACGGGGCGGTCCGACGCGGTCTCGGCGCCGTGCTGGGGTGCGTCCATGGAAGGTCCCTGACGGTGAGGAAAAAGGCCTAATGTAGCATGGGGAAACGCCCTAACGGCCAGATTGCCTGTAGCCCCTCTAGAAGCTAAAATAACTCGTTTCTCTCTACCCGCCGGTTGGATGGAGGCTGCCATGCGGCTCCGCGACGATACCGCCCTGACCTTTGACGACGTCCTGCTTCTGCCCGCCTACTCCGAAGTCCTGCCCCGCGACGTGGACCT
This sequence comes from Thiohalorhabdus denitrificans, assembly GCF_001399755.1. NCBI lineage: Bacteria > Pseudomonadati > Pseudomonadota > Gammaproteobacteria > Thiohalorhabdales > Thiohalorhabdaceae > Thiohalorhabdus > Thiohalorhabdus denitrificans. The sequence continues at coordinate 129,309 of NZ_LJCP01000009.1, forward strand.
GCGCTCCTCGGTGACCCGCGAGATCCGGCTCAACCTGCCCTTGGTCTCCGCGGCCATGGACACGGTTACCGAGGGGCGGGCGGCCATCGCCATCGCCCAGGAGGGCGGCATCGGCATCATCCATCGCAACATGACCGCCGCCGAGCAGGGCGCCGAGGTCCACAAGGTCAAGAAGTACGAAAGCGGGGTGATCAAGGATCCCATCACCATCGCGCCCGATGTGCCGCTCCACGAGGCGGTTCAAGTTATGCGCGAGCACCGGGTCTCCGGCATCCCGGTGACCCAGGGCGACCGCCTGGTGGGGATCCTCACCAACCGCGACCTGCGCTTCGAAGGCGGCCTGGACCGCCCGGTCTCCGAGCTGATGACCGGCGGCGAGGAGCTGGTGACCGTGCAGGAGGGCACCACCCTGGAGGAGGCCAAGCGCCTGCTCCACGAGCACCGCATCGAGAAGCTGCTGGTGGTCAACGGCGAGTTCCACCTGCGCGGCATGATCACCGTGAAGGACATCGAGAAGTCCACCGAGCACCCCCTGGCGGCCAAGGACGACCAGGGCCGCCTCCGCGCCGGCGCGGCGGTGGGCACGTCGCCCGAGACCGGCGAGCGGGTGGAGGCCCTGGTCTCCGCCGGGGTGGACCTGATCGTGGTGGACACCGCCCACGGCCATTCCAGCAAGGTCATGGAATGGGTCTCCTGGGTGAAGAAGCAGTATCCCCAGGTGCAGGTGGTAGCGGGCAACATCGCCACCGGCGACGCCGCCCGCGCCCTGGTGGAGGCCGGCGCCGACGGCGTCAAGGTGGGCATTGGCCCAGGCTCCATCTGCACCACCCGTGTGGTGGCGGGGGTGGGCGTCCCGCAGATCACCGCCATCTCCGAGGTGGCCAAGGCCCTGGAGGGCACCGACGTGCCCATGATCGCCGACGGCGGCATCCGCTTCTCCGGCGACGTGGCCAAGGCCGTCGCCGCCGGCGCCCATACCGTCATGGTGGGCAGCCTGCTGGCCGGCACCGAGGAGTCCCCCGGCGAGGTGGAGCTGTACCAGGGCCGCTCCTACAAGACCTACCGCGGCATGGGCTCCATCGGCGCCATGCAGGCGGGCTCCAAGGACCGCTACTTCCAGGGCGAGGTGGAGGACGCCAACAAGCTGGTTCCCGAGGGCGTGGAGGGCCGGGTGCCCTACAAGGGCCCCATGGTCAACGTCCTGCGCCAGCTGGTGGGCGGCCTGCGCTCCTCCATGGGCTACACCGGCTGCGCGGACATCCAGGAGATGCGGACCAAGCCGGAGTTCATCCAGATCACCGGCGCCGGCTTCCGGGAGGGCCACGTCCACGACGTGACCATCACCAAGGAATCGCCCAACTACCATACGGATTGAGGTAGGCCCAAAGCCGCCCGTAGGAGCGGCCGTCCCGGCCGCGACCATTCTGCCTTCGGGAATTGGCACGGGATTACCCGCCTTTGCGGCGGGTAATCCCGTGATCGCGACCGGGACGGTCGCTCCTACATTTCCGATTCGCGTCCTCCGGATCGCCCGGCGAAGCCGGGCTCCTACAACTCCTCGCCTGCAGGAAATCGAGCTTTCCGCCCATGACCGAGACCACCGACACCCTCCACCAGGAACGCATCCTCGTCCTGGACTTCGGCAGCCAGTACACCCAGCTCATCGCCCGCCGGGTGCGCGAGAGTCGGGTCTACTGCGAGATCCATCCTTTCAACGAGGGCCTCGAGGCCGTCCGCGCCTTCGCCCCCGCGGGGATCATCCTCTCCGGCGGGCCGGAGTCCGTTCTGGATTCCGACTCCCCCATGGTGGACGCCGGGATCTTCGAGCTGGGCGTGCCGGTGCTGGGGATCTGCTACGGCATGCAGCTCATGACCCACCTGCTGGGCGGCCGGGTGGAGGAGGCCGCCGAGCGCGAGTACGGCCGGGCCCTGCTGCACGTGGACGAGGCCATGGGGCCCCTCTCCGGCTTCGCGCCCGGGGAGGACACCGAGGTGTGGATGAGCCACGGCGACCGGATCGTGCAGCTGCCGGCGGGCTTCCGCAGCATCGGCCACACGGACAACTCGCCCTACGCCGCCATCGGCAATCCGGAGCGCGACCTGTACGCCCTGCAGTTCCACCCCGAGGTGGTGCACACCCCGCGCGGGGCGGAGGTGCTGGAGGGCTTCGTGCGCGGCGTGTGCGGCTGCCACGGCCAGTGGACCATGGGCTCCTTCATCGAGCTGGAGGCGGAGCGCATCCGGGAGCAGGTGGGGGCGGGCAAGGTGATCTCCGCCCTGTCCGGCGGTGTGGACTCGGCGGTGGCCTCGGTGCTCATCCATCGCGCCATCGGCGACCAGCTCACCTGCATCTTCGTCAACAACGGTCTGCTGCGGAAGGGCGAGGCGGAGCGGGTGCAGCGGGTGTTCCGCGAGTGGTACGAGATCCCGCTGCACTACGTGGACGCCTCCGACCGTTTCCTTGACCGCCTGGAGGGCGTCGAGGATCCGGAGGAGAAGCGCAAGATCATCGGCAACACCTTCATCGAGGTGTTCGAGGAGGAGCAGGCCAAGCTCGGCGGCGCCGACTTCCTCGCCCAGGGCACCCTGTATCCGGACGTGATCGAGTCCGTCTCCCCCAAGGGCGGGCCCAGCGCCACCATCAAGTCCCACCACAACGTGGGCGGTCTGCCGGAGCGCATGCAGCTGGAGCTGGTGGAGCCGCTGCGCGAGCTGTTCAAGGACGAGGTCCGCGAGCTGGGCCGCGAGCTCGGCATGCCGGAGGAGATGGTCAACCGCCAGCCCTTCCCGGGGCCGGGCCTGGCCATCCGCTGCCTGGGCGCCGTGGAGCGGGACAAGCTGGCGCCCCTGCGCGAGGCCGACGCCATCGTCCTGGAGGAGGTGAAGGAGGCCGGCCTCTACGAGCGCATCTGGCAGAGCTTCGCCGTGCTGCTTCCGGTGAAGAGCGTGGGAGTGATGGGCGACCAGCGTACCTACGAGAACGCCGTGTGCCTGCGGGCGGTGGAGTCCACCGACGGCATGACCGCGGACTGGGTGCAGCTGCCCTACGAGCTGCTCGGTCGCATCGCCAACCGCATCATCAACGAGGTGCCCGGCATCAACCGGGTGGTCTACGACGTCTCGTCCAAGCCGCCGGGGACCATCGAGTGGGAGTGATCCAACGCAAAAAGCCCCGCTGACCGGCGGGGCTTTTTTGCGGAAGATTGGGAAAAGAGGCTAGCGGGAGCGGATATTCGCCGCGACAGAGAGTGGGAGCCTCACCCGGTCGCGGCCGATGGCCGCTCCCACAAAGGGGCCCCGGCTAAGGGGCAACCTTTCGAAAGATCCATTGGAGCGGTGCTAGTTCAGGGTCTGCTGCACGGTGTAGCGTCCGTTCTCCATCTCGCCGACGAAGTAATCCATGGCCGGGTTATTCACCGGGACCTCGGAGTTGTCGTGGACCAGGCTCTGTTCCGGCACGTAGGCCATCTGCTCGGTATCGTCCACCAACAGGCTGTACCAGGGCTGGTGGCGCTGGGGCTCGGTGTCCTCCAGGCCTTCCAGCCAATCCTCCGCGCCCTGGAATTCCGGGTCCACATCGACGATGACGCCCCGGTATTGCGTGCCCTGGTTCCAGACGATCTGGCCGAGGGAGAACTTGGCTGCTTGCCCGATCATGGGTAGATCCTTCTAGGGACGTTTCCCTACCCATTTGGGGGCGCAAATCGGCATTTCAAGAGGGGGGTCCGAATTTCCCGGCGGGGCCGGCGAGCACCGCTCCGGACTCAGGCGGCGGGGATGGTGTCCAGCAGGCCCTCGGCGGCACGCAGGTAGCGGCCCCGGGCCAGCACCATCTGCCAGCGGCGCCCGCCAAGCTGCCGCCACAGCACCGCGGCGCGGATCCCGGCCAGAAGCAGCGCCCGCACCCGGGCCACGTTGCCGGGCTCGCGCAGCACCTGCTCGTCACCGCGCACCACGATCCGGGGGCCGAGGGTGCTGATGTGCTCGGCGTAGAGGTCGGCCAGGCGGCCGTGGACGTTGGCGTGGCCCGCGCCGAAGTGCTCGTAGGTGCGCCGGGCCTCCTCGATGTCCGCCCCCAGGGCCTCCAGGGCGCCGCGCTTCCGCGCGAGCTTGCGCTCGAGTACGGTCATGCCGATGACGTAGCGGGCGATCTCCATGTCCTGGCCCTGCTTGTTCTCCGCCCGCAATTGGTCGCGCATCGCTTCCAGGCCCAGACGCACGCCCAGCACGTCGCCGAACACCGCCTCCACCGATTCCGGGTCGGTGGCGAACACGCTGGCAACGTTGGCCTCGGCCGCGTGGGTGTGAACCAGTCCCCCCTCGCGGGCGATCTCCCGCACCAGGGCAGCCGCCTGAAACACGCCGGCCAGGGCCAGGGCCTGATTGGTCTGCCGATCTTCCACCTGCGTCGCTCCCCGTTGCTCGCCGTGCGTAGTCTACCCGAGGTTGGTGGGCAAAGAGAATGAGGGCTTTGAATCCGTGGGGACCGTCCCCAAATACGGGATCAGGAAGGCAGAATTCCCCCAAAGGAGACCCGCATGGCCGATTCCCTGCACATCCCCTGCCCGCAATGCGGCGCCGTGAACCGGATACCCGCCGACCGCCTGGGTCAGGGCCCGGTGTGCGGCCGCTGCAAGGCCGCCCTGGTTCCCGACAAACCGGTGGAGGTGACCGACGCCACCTTCCACCAGCAGGTGGAGCGCTGCGATCTGCCGGTGGTGGCGGACTTCTGGGCCGGCTGGTGCCAGCCCTGCCAGACCATGGCCCCGGTGGTGGACGCGGCGGCGCGCAACCTGCGCCCCGACGTGCGGGTGGTCAAGGTGGACACGGAGCGGAGCCAGCAGACCGCCGCACGCTTCGGCATCCGCAGCATCCCCACCATCATCCTGTTCCGCGGCGGCAAGGAGGTGGACCGGGTGTCGGGGGCCATGCAGGCCAACCAGTTCGAGCCCTGGATCCGGGAGCGGGTGGCCTAGTGACCGTACCGACCGACGATGCGGGGTGGATGGCGCGGTCCCTGGAGGAGGCGCGCGCCGCCGGGGCGCAGGGCGAGGTGCCGGTGGGGGCGGTGGTGGTCCGCGACGGGGAGCTTCTGGCGGCCGCCGGCAACGCCCCGGTGGGCAGCCGGGACCCCACCGGCCACGCCGAGACCCGCGCCCTTCGTGCGGCGGGAGCGGCGACGGATAACTACCGCCTGCCCGGCGCCACCCTCTACGTGACCCTGGAGCCGTGCCTGATGTGCGTGGGCGCCCTGGTCCACGCCCGTGTGGCGCGGGTGGTGTTCGGCGCCTTCGATCCCAAGAGCGGGGCCGCCGGAAGCGTGGTGGACGGCTTCGCGCTGCCGGGGCTAAACCACCGTCCGGAGGTATCCGGCGGCGTGCTGGAGGAGGAGTGCGGCGGACTGCTACGGGATTTCTTCCGGGCGCGGCGGGAAGGCTCCTAGAAGTGGCTTCCCGGTAGGAGCGCACTTCAGTGCGCGATTCCATCCGGGCCCGGATTGCTGCATTTAACGGGTCGCCCACTGAAGTGGGCTCCTACCGGCGGACGGTTACGGTCCGCTCTGCAGGCGGCCTCGATCCATGGCTTTACTCCCCGTGCTGGGTGGGGAGCCCCTTCCACCGCCCGAGTAGGCTGATGACCGCGCCCGCGATGATGACCCCGCCGAACATGGGCACGGGGGTCTTGGCCAGATCCTCCCCGAGCCACGCCCCCGCGGCCAGGAAGAGCAGGAAGGTCAGGCCCGCCGCCGCCACCAAGCCGCCCAGCAGAAGGGGAATGCGGATCATGCGGCGGGTGACCAGCAGGTACACCAGGTACAGGACGAAGTAGGGGACCACCGCGAAGCCGATCGCCATCCCCAGCAGATATCCAGCGTCATGGGCCATGCCGCACTCCTCCCCGCGCCAGGGACTCCCCCGCGGGAGCCCGACCAAAGGGGAACAAGGATACGGGGTTTGGTGGGCCAGGCCCAGGGTCCGCCACCCTCGCCTGATGGAACGGTGTCCCCGGGTGCCGTGTGGGAGCAGGTACCAGCCCCGACGTGCTGCAATGGGCTGTTCCGTCGCGGTCACTGACCGCTCCCACATGAGATGCCGGCTTGCGCTTATTGCCCGGGAATCCCCTCCGCCCGTTTCCGGGACGGGACGCTAGCGGTTCTCCCGCACGCCTTCGGTTGTTTCCATGATGTGCAATTCCCGGCCTGGCCCGGTCTAACGGGAAAGCGCCTTGAACGGCCTCCCGGGGCCGGAGTGGAGAAGCATCATGGGAAGCAACCTCGCCCGGAAGCTGATCGCCGACCACCTGGTGGACGGCACCATGAACCCCGGCGAGGAGATCGGCCTCGCCGTCGACCAGACCCTCACGCAGGACGCCACCGGGACCCTGGTCATGCTGGAGCTGGAGGCCATGGAGCTCGACCGGGCTCGCACGGAGCTGTCGGCCCAGTACGTGGACCACAACCTCCTGCAGACCGACTACCGGAATCCCGACGATCATCGCTTCCTGCGCAGCGCCTGCAACCGTTTCGGCGCTTGGTTCAGCCCGCCCGGAAACGGCGTCAGCCACCCAGTGCACATGGAGCGCTTCGGCGCGCCGGGCAAGAGCCTGCTGGGCTCCGACAGCCACACGCCCGCCGCCGGCTCCATGGGCATGCTGGCCATGGGCGCCGGCGGCCTGGAGGTTGCCCTGGCCATGGCCGGGCGTCCCTACTACACCCGCATGCCCAAGGTGGTGGGCGTGCGCCTAGAGGGGGTGCTGCCCGATTGGGTGAGCGCCAAGGACGTGGTCTTGGAGATGCTGCGCCGGTGGGGGGTGCGGGGTGGCCGGGGCCGGATCTTCGAGTACCACGGGCCCGGTCTGGCCGGCCTTTCCGCCATGGACCGCCACGTCATCGCCAACATGGGCACCGAGCTCGGCGCCACCACCACCGTCTTCCCCGCCGACGAGGCCGTGCGCGCCTTCCTGCACAGCCAGGGCCGCTCGGCGGACTTCCGGGAACTGCAGCCGGATCCGGACTGCACCTACGACGAGGAGGAGGTGATCGACCTCGGCGGGCTCGAGCCCCTGATCGCCTATCCGAGCAGTCCCGGCAACGTGGTGCGGGTGGCGGAAGTGGCCGGGGCGCCCATCTACCAGGCCATGATCGGCTCCTCCGCCAACCCTGGCCTGCGCGATTTCGCCGTGCCGGCCCTGATGGTGGACGGCCGGCACGTGGATCCGGGGGTGTCCTTCGACATCAACCCCACCTCCCGACAGATCACCGAGAACCTCATGGCCATGGGCCTGCTTGGCAAGCTCTTGCACGCCGGCGGGCGCATCCATCAGCCGGGCTGCAACGGCTGCATCGGCATGGGTCAGGCGCCCTCCACCCGGGGCATCAGCCTGCGCACGGTGCCGCGCAACTTCCCCGGCCGCTCCGGAACCGCCGACGACCGCGTCTACCTGTGCAGCCCGGAGACCGCCACGGCCTCGGCGCTCACCGGGCGCATCACCGACCCCCGGGAGCTGAACGCCACCTATCCGCCTTTCCGGGAGCCGGAGGGCCTCATCCTAAACACCTCCATGCTGGAGGCCCCGCCCGAGCAGACGGCGCCCTTTCCGCTGGTAAAGGGCCCCAACATCGCCTCTCTGCCGGAGCTGGAGCCGCTCCCGGATCCCCTGGAGGGACCGGTGCTGCTCAAGGTGGGGGATAACATCTCCACCGACGAGATCCTGCCCGCCGGCACCGAGGTGCTGCCGTACCGGAGCAACATCCCCGCCATCAGCAGCTTCGTCTTCCGGTACACGGATCCGGGGTACCCGGACCGGGCCTTTGGCTTCCGCCAGGAAGGGCATCCCCACTTCCTGGTGGCCGGGGAGAACTACGGCCAGGGCTCCAGCCGCGAGCACGCCGCCCTGGCCCCGCGCTACCTCGGTCTGCGGGCGGTGGTGGCCAAGAGCTTCGCCCGCATCCACGAGGAGAACCTGGCCAATTTCGGCATCCTCCCGCTGGTCTTCACCGACCCCGCGAACTACGACCGGATCCGGCAGGGGGACCTCCTGCGCCTGCAGGAGGCCCCCGAGGCCCTGGGGGGCGGTGAGGCGGTGGGTCTGGTGAACCGCACCCGGGACGAGTCCTACCGCCTACGCCACGACCTCAGCCCGCGCCAGGCGGACATGATCCAGCAGGGCAGCCTGATCAACCTGGTGCGGGAGGGAGAGCCGGGGCGGGGATGAAGGTGCCGGCACCCGCTTAGGGGCCCACGGCTACGGCTCGTCGCGGCTGATAGCCGCTCCCACAACAGGGCCGTTGGCTTCGATCGCTCCCTGGGGGAGCGGTCAGTGACCGCGACCCCGGAACCGCCAGGGGCAAGATCGGGAGAAGAGTCACTTCATCCGGCGGCGGTGTCCCCGATAAGGGCGATCAGGGGGGACGGGTAGACGCCCAGGAGTACGAGCAGAACCGCCAGCACTGCGACCACCATCCCACCCGCCCGGCTTCCCGCGGACACGGGGCGGGCCGCCTCCGCGGGCTCCAGGAACAGCACCCGTACCAGCCGCAGGTAGTAGAACAGCCCGATGGCGCTGCCCACCACCAGGGCGGCGAGCAGGCTCCACAGCGCGGCGCCCACCCCGGCAACGAACAGGTAGAATTTGCCGATGAAGCCCATGGTCAGCGGGATCCCGGCCAGGGAGAGCAGCATGAGGGTGAAGGCAAGGGCCAGGCCGGGTCGATGCCGGAACAGGCCGCGGAAGTCGTCGAAGGTCTCCAATGCCCGCCCTCCCACGCCCGCCGCGCCCACGGCGCCGAAGGCCCCGAGCATGGTGACGAAGTAGGCGGCCAGGTAGTAGGCGGTGGCCTCCACGCCCAGGTGGGTACCCGCCAGCAGGGCCACCAGCAGGTAGCCGAGGTGGGCGATGGAGGAATAGGCCAGCAGGCGGCGCACGTTGTCCTGGAGCAGGGCCAGCAGGTTGCCGGCCAGCATGGAGACGATGGCCAGCAGGGCCGCTGCCATCCAGGGCCCCTGCGCCTGGAAGACCCCGGTGGCCACCCCGTAGCGCAGCAGCACGGCGAACACCGCCCCCTTGGAGACGGTGGCCACGAAGCCCGCCACCGGGGCCGGCGCCCCCTGGTAGACGTCCGGGGTCCACAGGTGGAAGGGCACCAGGGACAGCTTGAAGGCCACACCGGCGACCACCAGCGCGGCGCCCGCCCCCCAGTAGAGGCCGTACTCCTCCGCCTCCCGGGCGAGGATGGCCAGGCTGGCGAAGCCCAGCGCCCCGGTGTCGGCATACAGCAGGGCCATGCCGAACAGCAGCACCGCCGAGGAGGCGCCCGACAGCACCAGGTACTTGAAGGCGGCCTCGATGGCCCGGGGCTGCCCCGTGGGGTAGGCGATCAAGGCGAACAGGGGCACCGACAGCAGCTCCAGGGCCAGGAAGAAGCTGGCGAAGTGGGTGCTGGCGGTGAGGGCGGTTCCGCCCAGGGTGCTCAGGAGCAGGAGCAGGTAAAGCTCCTCGGGGGGCTGGGGGCGGTCGCGCAGGTCCAGGTAGGCCAGGATCCCGGTAACCAGGGCCGCGGCCAGGATCAGCCCGGTGAAGAACAGGGCGAAGCCGTCCACCCGCAGGAGGGGGGTGACCGCGCCCGGTTCCGGCATGGCCGCCAGGGGCAGCACCGCCAGGGCGAGGAGCAGGGTCCCCAACGCGGACCAGGCGGCCAGGGCGTGGCTGCGGGCGAAAGCGGCGAGCACCATCGCCATCAGGCAGCCTCCGGCCAGCACCAGCCAGGGCAGCAGCAACAGCAGGTCCGTACCGCTCACGGCGCCGCCCCCAGGTTCAGGGTGGCCCCCGTGCCGGTCCCCTGCTGCAAGGAGGCCAGGGCCGGTCCGGCGAGGTCGAAGACCGGCTGCGGGGCCAGGCCCAGCCACACCAGCCCCGCCGCCAGGACCGCCAGGGTGCAGGTCTCGCGGACGGTTAGGTCGGCGCCGGGCCGCAGCGGGCCGGGCGGGCCGTGGAGCGCCTTCTGCACCAGGATCAGGGTGTAGAGCAGGGAGCCCACCAGGCCCAGGGCGGCCAGCACGGTGAAGACGGGATAGGCGCCGAAGGCGCCCAGCAGCACCAGGAGCTCGCCGACGAAATTGGCCAGCCCGGGCAGGCCCAGAGAGGCCACCACGAACAGCAGGGTGAAGGCGGACAGCCGGGGCACGGAGCCCCAGAGGCCGCCCATGCGCTCCATGCTGCGGGTGTGCAGCCGCTCCTGCAGGAGCCCGGCCACCAGGAACAGAGCCCCGGTGCTCAGCCCGTGCGCCACCATCTGCATGACCACCCCCTGCAACGCCCAGGTGTTCCAGGCGTACAGCCCCACCAGCACGAAGCCCATGTGGCTGATGCTGGAGTAGGCCACCAGGCGCTTGACGTCGTCCTGGGCGAAGGCCTGCACCGCGCCGTAGAGGATGCTCGCCACCCCCAGGCCGAGCGCCACCGGGGCGAAGGCCAGGGAGGCCTCCGGGAACAGCGGGATGGCGAAGCGCAGCAGGCCGTAGGCACCGGTCTTCAGCAGGATGCCCGCCAGTAGCACGCTGCCGGCGGTGGGGGCCTGGGTGTGGGCGTCGGGCAGCCAGGTGTGCACGGGCACCACGGGCAGCTTCACGGCGAAGGCGAGGAACAGGCCCAGCATGGCCCAGAAGGCGATGCCCGGATCCAGGGTCGTGTCGCGCAGGGCCAAGTAGTCGAAGGTCCAGGTGCCGGTGGCATCGTGGTGGAGGAAGACCAGCGCCAGGATGCCCAGCAGCAGAAGCAGGCCGCTGCCCTGGGTAAAGATGAAGAACTTCACCGCGGCGGGGCCCCGGTCCTCGTGGCCCCACAGGGCGATCACGAAGTACATGGGGACCAGCATCACCTCCCAGAGGAAGAAGAACAGGAACAGGTCCAGGGCCAGGAAGACCCCCACCACCCCGGCCACCGTCCACAGCAGGTGGAAGTGGAAAAAGCCTACCCGCTCGCGGATCTCCGTCCAGGAGGCCACCACTCCTACCAGACCGAGCACCAGGGTCAGGGCGATGAGCACCAGGCTCAGGCCGTCCAGCCCCAGGTGGAAGCGGATGCCGAAGCGCGGGATCCAGGCCCGGTCCAGCTCCGCCAGCCAGGCCCCGGTGGGCGGGAAGGCGGTGGATTGTCCCCCCCAGAGTACCGCCAGCAGCACCAGGGTGAGGGCCAGGGTGCCCAGGGCCACCCAGCGCACGGCCCGATCCGCGCCTTCCAGCCACCAGGTCAGCAGGCCGCCGAGCAGGGGAAGGCCAATCAGGAGGGCCAGCATCAGCCGAACCCGCCTACCGCCAGCACCACCACCAGGCCCGCGGCGATGCCGGCGGCGTACCAGCGCAGGTTGCCGGTCTGGGTGCGGCTCAGGAGTCCGTGCAGGGCGCGGCTGCCCGCCACCAGGGCGTCCACGCCCCGGTCCACCACGTCATGCCGATTGAACCGGGCCAGGGCGTAGATTGGTCGGACGAACAGGACGCCGTACAGGCCGTCGAAGCCCCAGCCCGCGAGCCAGAGATCGCGCAGGCGCCGGGCCGTCAGGCTGCGCTGCACCGGGGCCACCAGCTCCGGTGCCCGGAGATAGGCCCCATAGGCGAGAAGTATGCCGCCGATGGAGGCCAGGGCGCCCAGGCCCATCAGGATCCACACGGTAGTGGACCCGGGGTGGGGAGCCGAGGAGGTCCACGTGGGCGCCAGGAAGCCCGCGGGGTCCATCCAGCCGCCGGCGATGGACAGGACGGCTAGAATCCCCACCGGCACGGCCATGGCCAGGCCGGGCCGGTAGGCGGGCGCGGTGCGCTCGGGCCCGAAGAAGACCACGAACACCGCTCGGAAGATGTAGAAGGCGGTGAGCCAGGCGCCGAGCCACCCCGCCAGCCACAAGGCGGGGCTCGCCGCCCAGGTCTCGGCGAGGATCAGGTCCTTGCTGAAGAATCCGGCCGTCACCGCCGGAAAGGCGGCCAGGGCGGCGGCCCCCGCCAGGAAGCCGGCAAAGGTGACCGGCATCCGCCGCCACAGCCCGCCCATGCGGAAGATGTCGTGCTCGTGGTGCATGGCGGCGATGACGGCGCCGGCGGTGAGGAACAGCAGCGCCTTGAAGAAGGCATGGGTCATGAAGTGGAAGATGGCCGCCGACCAGGCCCCCACCCCCAGGGCCAGGAACATGTAGCCGATCTGGCTGATGGTGGAGTAGGCGAGGATGCGCTTGAGGTCGCGCTGCACCAGTGCGCTCAGGGCGGCGAGCAGCAGGGTGGCGGCGCCCACCGCCGCCACGGCCTCCATGACCGGCGGCGCGAGCACGAACAGGGGATGGGTCCGGGCGATCAGGTAGACCCCGGCGGTGACCATGGTGGCGGCGTGGATCAGCGCACTCACCGGCGTGGGGCCGGCCATGGCGTCGGGCAGCCAGCTCTGCAGCGGCAGCTGGGCGGATTTGCCCACCGCCCCGCCCAGCAGCAGCGCGGCGGCCGCCACCGCCACTGCGGAGCCGGCTGCCCAGTTCGCCTCCGCCGCGGCAAGCAGCGGCTGGATCTGCAGGGTGCCGAGCCGGTCGAGCAGCAGGAGCAGGCCCACCAGCAGGGCCACGTCCCCCACGCGGGTGATGACGAAGGCCTTGCGCGCGGCGCGGCCGTTCTCGGGCTCCGTGTACCAGAAGCCGATGAGCAGGTAGCTGCACACCCCCACTCCCTCCCAGCCCAGGTAGAGCAGGAGCAGGTTGTCGGCCAGGACCAGGGTGAGCATGGCCGCCACGAACAGGTTCAGGTAGGCGAAGTAGCGCCGGTAGCCGGGATCCTCCGCCATGTACTCGGCGGAGTAGAGGTGGATGAGCATGCCCACCCCGGTCACCACCAGGGTCATGACCAGGGCCAGGGGATCGAGGTAGAAGGCGATCGCCGGCTGCAGGTCCCCCACGGCCATCCACAGCCAGGCGGTGGCGGTGACGGCGTCCCCCGGCGGCGGCGCGCCGAGGAACTCGGCGCCCACCACCAGCGCCAGGGCGAAGGAGGCGGCCACCGAGCCCACCCCCACGGTGGCGATGCCGCCCCGGCCCAACTGCCCGCCCAGCAGGGCTAGGACCACGAACCCGGCCAGGGGCAGGGCGGGGATCCAGGGCAGCAGCGCGGCGATCATCCCCGCATCCTGCTGGCGGCGTCGGAATCCAGGGTGCCCAGGCGGTGGAAGAGCTGCAGCACCAGGGCGAGGCCCACCGCCACCTCCGCCGCGGCCAGGGCGAGGATGAGGATGAACATCACCTGGCCGTCCGGCTCCGACCAGCGCGCCCCCGCCACCACGAAGGCCAGGCCCGCTGCGTTGAGCATGACCTCCAGGCTGATGAGCATGAACAGCGCGTTGCGCCGCACCAGCACCCCGAGCAGGCCCAGGGCGAACAGGGCCCCGGCCAGGATCAGGCCGTGGTGCATGGGTATCTCAGCCATCCTCGTCCCCCTCCAGGGCCTCCTGGCGGCCCAGGTGGTAGGCGCCCACCAGACCGCCCAGTAACAGGAACGCCCCCAGCTCCACCGCGAGCAGGTAGGGCCCGTACAGGGCGATGCCCACCGCCTTGGGGGCCACCATGGCGCCGCCGGTGCTGTGCACCGCGCCGGTGAGGAGCAGGACCAGCTCGATGAACAGCAGGGCCGCCAGGAGCCCCGGCCCCCACCAGATGCCGGGCCGGAGCCAGCTGCGCTCCTGCTGCTCCGCCTCCTCGCCCAGGTTCAGCATCATCACCACGAACACGAACAGCACCACGATGGCCCCGGCGTAGATGATCACCTCCAGGGCGGCGGCGAAGGGCGCGCCCAGCACGAAGAACACCAGGGCCACGGCCAGCAGGGAGACCACCAGGTAGAGCAGGGCGTGCACCGCATTGGCCGCCGTCACCACCCGCAGGGTGGCGGCCAGGGCGATCAGGGCGGAGAGGTAGAAGGTGGCCTCCATGATGTTCGGCTCCTGAAATTATCTTTGCGGAGTCCCGGGCCCCTGTAGGAGCGAGCTCCAGCTCGCGACCGGGTTGGCCCGGGGGTTCGGGCGGGGCTTTCCGCCTGTGCGGCGGGAAACCCCCGCGTCGCGGCCTGTAGACCGCTCCTACAGGTGCCCTCCTCTCCGAGGTGCCCGTAGGAGCGACGGCCCCCGTCGCGACCACCAGGAACGGGGCCATTCGTCCTACCAGCCCCCTCACGGCAACAAATCCCTCGGATCGGCGGGCGGCTCCTCGTTCTCCGCCTCGCCCTTGTCCTTGCCGCCGATACTCATCCCGGCGACCCGGTAGTAGTTGTAGTCCGGGTACTTGCCGGGCCCGGCGATCAGCAGGTCCTCCTTCTCGTACACCATCTCCTGTCTGCGGTACTCGCTCATCTCGAAGTCGGGGATGAGCTGGATGGCGTAGGTGGGACAGGCCTCCTCGCAGAAGCCGCAGTAGATGCAGCGGGAGAAGTTGATGCGGAACCAGGCCGGGTACCAGCGCCCCGTCTCGTCCTCGGTCTTCTCCAGGGCGATGCAGTCCACCGGGCAGGCCACCGCGCACAGGTTGCAGGCCACGCAGCGCTCGCCGCCGTCGGGGTCGCGGCTCAGAATAATGCGCCCGCGGGTACGCGGCGGCAGATAGGGCTTCTCCTCCGGATACTGCACCGTCTCCCGCGGCCGGAAGGAATGCAGCAGAATCAACCAGAGGTTGCGGATCTCCGTGAGCATGGCGCGCTCCACTGACGATCAAACAACCGGAAAGGCCCTTGTAGGAGCGGTCCGTGACCGCGACCAGTCCGGTCTTGCCCAGCAAGTCGCGGTTGCGGACCGCTCCCACAGGGAGGGTTGCCGGTGGTTCAGGAAAGGTTTTGTCTGTGGCATCTGTGGGTGCGCCATTAAAGACTTTCCTTTCAGAATGAAGCCGACGGCTGCAAGGCCAGCACCCATCCCCCCGTAATCACCAGGTTCAAAAGCGCTATGGGCAGCATCACCTTCCAGCCGTAGGCCATGAGCTGGTCGTAGCGCGGCCGCGGCAGCGAGGCGCGGATCAGGATGAACAGCACCACGATCAGCGCCGTCTTCAGCACGAACCAGACGATGGCCGGCAGCAGCGGGCCGTGCCAGCCGCCCAGGAACAGGGTGGTGATCATGGCGGCGATGAGGAACACGCCCAGGTACTCGCCGACGAAGAACATGCCGAACTTCATGCCGGCGTATTCGGTGTGGTAGCCGGCCACCAGCTCGTTCTCCGCCTCCGGCAGGTCCATGGGCAGGCGGTGGGACTCGGCCAGCCCGGCTACCAGGAATACGACCAGGCCGAGGATCTGCGGGATGGCGAACCACAGCCCCTCCTGGGCCAGGACGATGCCGCGCAGGTCGAAGGTGCCCGCCTGGATGACCACGCCCATCACCGCCAGGCCCATGAACACCTCGTAGCTCACCAGCTGGGCGGCGGAGCGCAGGCCGCCCAGCAGGGCGTACTTGCTGTTCGAGGCCCAGCCGCCGAGCAGGACGCTGTACACGGCCACCGAGCTCATGCCCAGGAAGTAGAGCAGGCCGATGTTCAGGTCGATGATCCCCAGGGCCGGGGTCACGGGCACCACGGCGAAGGCGAGGAGCATGGAGACGGCAATGATGGCCGGCGCCAGGATGAACACCGGGCGGTCGGCGAAGGGCGGCACCCAGTCCTCCTTGGTGAGGATCTTGCCCATGTCCGCCACTGCTTGGAGAACGCCGAAGGGGCCCACCCGGTTGGGGCCGTAGCGGTCCTGCCACAGCCCCAGCAGCCGCCGCTCCACCCAGATCAGCAGGGCGGCCACCACCAGCAGTCCCGCGGCGGTGGCCGCCACGGCGATGGCCACCGCCAGCACCTCGATCATTGCCCGGTCTCCCGCAGCACGCCCCAGGCGGGCAGGCTCGCGGGGGACATGCCGGGCAGGCCCACCGGCAGGCCCGCCAGCCCGCGGGCGAGCGCCGGATCCCCGCGCAGGGGCAGGGAATAGGATTGCCCGTCCACCTCCAGGAGCCCCCAGGCCTCGCCGGACAGGTCCAGGCCGGCCTGCGCGGCGTCTTCCGGGTGCACGGCCAGATAGGGCTCCGGCATGCGCTCGGAGATCGCCTGGCCCTGGGCGCTCAGCTCCTCGCTGCCGAAGACGTGGTGCACGGGGACCACCAGCCATTGCCCGGGCCGGGGCGCGAAGGCCTCCGGGGCATTCCCGTAGTAATCGCCCTCCCCGGGGCCCGCGCCGTCCAGGAGGCGCACCCCCGCGGGGCCGCCCTGCAGGGCGCCGCCCACCTCCTCCTGGAACTTGTTCAGGGCCGCTACCGAATTCCATCCCGGGGTCCAGGCGAAGTGCAGCAGGGAGCCCGGCTGGTGGCCGTAGTGGCCTTCCATGGAATCGCTGAACGGGGAGTCGGGGTCGGCGATGGGCGAGGGCTCGTGGACGCTCTTGTGGGCGCGCATGGCGGTGCGGCCGCTGTAGCGGAAAGGCTGGTGGGCCAGGCGCCGGCCCTTGTGGCGGTAGTCGGAGCCCGGCGCGGCCTCGGGGATGGCCGCCAGCGCCGGCACCGCCTCGGCGCAGGCCCGGGTCACCACGTCCAGGTTGTCCCAGTCGAATTCGTCGTCCCGCCCCGCCCGGCGCCCGGCCTCGCGCAGCCAGCGCCAGGCCTCCTGGATCTCGGCGGTGGAGGTGTGGACCTGGAAGAAGCGCTGGGCGCGGCCCTCGTTGTTCACCAGCGTGCCGTCGCCCTCGGCGAAGGTGGCCGCTGGCAGGAGGGCGTCCGCGGCCTCGGCGGTGCCGTGTTGGAGGTGGTCGAGGACCACGATCCGTTCGGCGGCCTCCAGGGCCCCGGACACGGTCTCGTAGTCGGCCCGGATGAACAGGTCGTTCTCCGCCACCACCAGGGTGTCGGCCTCGCCCGCGCGGATGGCGTTCAGCGCCTCTTCCAGGGGCCGGCCACCGAGCAGGGCGGCGCCCATGCTGTTGCATTCCGGCACCGTGAGGTGGAGGCGGGCGGGCCGCTCCGCCCGGTGCAGTGCCCGGGCCGCGTTGGCCGCCGCCCGCAGCACCGCCGTGCTGCCCGCCCCGTAGCCGGAAACCACCAGGGGCCGCTCGGCATCGCGCAGCCAGGCCGCCGTCTCCCGCACGGCCTCCGCCATCTGCGGGTCCAGGTCCGCCACCGCCGGGGCCTCACCATCCAGTTCCTGGGCCACCGCCCGGCCGAAGCGGGCGATGTCGTCGGGGGCCAGGTGCAGGGTGCGGGAGGCGCAGTCATCCAGCCGCGTGGCGCCCGGGGTGGCCAGGGTCAATGGGCTGCACTCGTCCGGGGTGGCCTGGCGCACCGCGGCGTCCTGCCAGCGCGGGATGCCGAGCTGGTCCGCCCGGGCCAGGGCCCGGTGGCGGGTGGCCTGGCGCAGGGCCAGGGCCAGGCGCGGCGCGGTGTCCGGTATGTTGTCGCCCAGCACCAGCACCGCGTCCGCTTCCTCGGCCTCCGCCAGACTGGCGATGCGGGCGGGGGTGTGCCGGAGGACCGCCACTGTCTCGTTCAGCAGCGCTTCCTCGGCGGCGCCGATGCCCGGGGAGAAGTTGTCCGCCCCCACCATCTGGCGCAGGGCGAAATTCACCTCCAGCGAGGCACGCGGCGAGCCGATGCCCATGGTGCGGTGGGGCCGGGCGGCGGCCTCGTCGAGGAGCTCCAGGGCCTCCTCCGAATCCGCATGCGACTCGGCGGCGCGAGGCCGATGCTGGCGGGCCGGCTCCAGTATGCGGCGGGGGCTGTTGACGAACTGGTAGCCGAAGCGGCCCCGGTCGCACAGGAAGTAGCCGTTGATCTCGTCGTGGTAGCGGTTCTGGATGCGGCGCAGGCGGTCGTAGCGCTCGCCCGGGGCGGTGTTGCAGCCCAGGCCGCAGTGCACGCAGACGGAGGGGGCGGTGCGCAGGTCCCACTTGCGGATGTAGTGCTTGGAGAGGGTGCGGTCGGTGAACACCCCGGTGGGGCAGACCTCCACCAGGTTGCCGCTGAACTCGCTTTCCAGAGTGCCGTCGGTCTGGCGGCCGAAGTAGACGTGGTCGTGGGCGCCGAAGGCGTCCAGGTCGGCGCCGCCCGCGTAGTCGCGGTAGAAGCGCACGCAGCGGTAGCAGGTGATGCAGCGGTTCATCTCGTGGTTGATGAACGGCCCCAGGTCCTGGTTGCGGAAGGTGCGCTTGTCGAAGCGGTAGCGCCGGTAGGTGTGCCCGGTCATCTGCGTCATGTCCTGGAGGTGGCACTCGCCGCCCTCCTCGCAGGTGGGGCAGTCGTGGGGGTGGTTAATCATCAGCCACTCGATGACGCTGGCGCGGAAGTCGCGTGCCTCCGGGTCCTCGATGGCGATGCGGGTGCCGTCGGCGGCGGCGGTCATGCAGGCCATGACGATGCGGCCGGTGTCGTCGGTCTCGTCCTTGAACTGCTTGACTGCGCACTGGCGGCAGGCGCCCACCGAGCCCATGGCCGGGTGCCAGCAGAAGTAGGGCAGGTCCAGCCCCAGGGAGAGGCAGGTGTGGAGCAGGTTGTGCTCCGGGTTCGCCGGGTAGGTCCGGCCATCGACGATGATGCTGGCCATGGCCTACTCCCAGGGGCACCGCCGCTCGCGGATGTGGCGCTCGAAATCTTCCCGGAAATGCTTGAGCCCGCTCTCAAGGGGACCCACCGCGCCGGGCGCGTGGGCGCAGAAGGTGCGGCCCGGGCCCAGGTGGCGGCAGTGCAGCGCTAGGTTGTCCAGATCCCCTTCCCGCCCCTCGCCGCGGTCGATGGCGCGCAGGATGCGCTCGGTCCAGGGCAGGCCGTCCCGGCAGGGGGTGCACCAGCCGCAGGATTCCCGGGCGAAGAACCGCTCCAGGTTGGCCAGCATGCCCACCGGGCAGGTGCGCTCGTCCAGGGCGACGATGGCCCCCGTGCCCAGGCGGCTGCCCGCCTCGGCCACGTGGCCGAAGTCCAGGGGCAGGTCCAGGTGCTCGTCGGTGAGGAAGGGCGTGGAGGCGCCGCCCGGCAGCATCCCGCGCAGACGGTGGCCCGCGCGCATGCCGCCGGCGTGCTCCTCGACCACCTCGCGGGCGGTGGTGCCCATGGGCAACTCCCAGGCCCCGGGCCGGTTCACCTTGCCGCTAGCGCCGTAGAGCTTGGTGCCGGCGTCCTCAGTGCGGGACAGGCCCTGGAACCACGCCGCGCCGTGATTGACGATGTGTGGCACGTTGCACAGGGTCTCCACGTTGTTGACCACCGTGGGCCGGCCCCACAGGCCGCTTTGCTGGGGAAACGGCGGCTTGGCGCGGGGCAGGGGGCGGTGCCCTTCCAGGGCCGAGAGCAGGGCGGTCTCCTCTCCGCAGATGTAGCGCCCGGCGCTGGTGTGGAGCTGCAGGTCCAGGTGGTAGCCGCTGCCCAGGATGTCCTCGCCCAGGTAGCCGGCCTCATAGGCCTCGCCGATGGCCCGCTCCAGGGCGCGGGCGGCGGGCCGGTACTCTTCCCGCAGGAAGATGAAGGCGTAGCGGGCCTGGATGGCGTAGCCGCTCACCGCCATGGCTTCCACCATCTGGTGGGGATCGCCCTCCAGAAGGATGCGGTCCTTGAAGGTGCCCGGCTCCATCTCGTCGGCGTTGGCGACGATGCAGGTGGGCCGCTCGTCGTCGAGCGGGATGAAGCCCCACTTCATGCCGGTGGAGAAGCCCGCCCCGCCCCGGCCGCGGAGGCCGGAGTCCTTTACCATCTGGGTCACTTCGCCGGGTGCCATGTCCGCCAGCACCTTTCGCAGGGCGCCGTAGCCGCCCGTGGCCTCGTAGCCGGCCCGGTCGAGCCTCCCGTCCGGGCGGATGTTGGCGGTGAGCGGGGTTTCCATCATCGACCCCCCGAAGAGTGGCTGTAGGTCCCACCGGAGCCTCCTGTGGGAGCGGTCCGTGACCGCGACCAGCGGGTGGTTCCGCTCGGCAAGTCGCGGTCATGGACCGCTCCTACAAATGCTTCCACGGTCGCGGCGGGGACGCCTCTCGTGCACAGTGCCTTGCCCGACATCCGCCGAGGGACACCTGTAGGAGCGGCCAGTGGCCGCGACCGATGTGCCTCATTCGCCAAGTCGCGGTCTCGGACCGCTCCCACAGGGGGTTCCGCAAGCTGTCCGGTCATGGATACCGCTCCAGCAAGTCGTCCAGCCTTTCGGGGCTCACATCCCCCACCGGCTCGCCGTCGATGAGCAGCGCCGGGGCCCGCTCGCACCGGCCCAGGCAGCAGACGGGCAGCAGGGTGAAGCGGCCGTCCTCGGTGGTTTGGCCGGGGGCGATGCCGAGGCGCTGCTGCAGAGCCGCGTAGAGGGGTTCCTGACCCACCAGCCAGCAGCTTACGCTGTCGCAGACCAGGATCACGTGGCGGCCCACCGGCTTGCGGAAGATGAGGTTGTAGAAGGTGGCCACGCCGTCCAGCTCCGCCACGGGCATGCCCAGCACCTCGGCGGCCTCCGCCAGGGCCTCGTCGCTCACCCAGCCCTGGTGCTCCTGCACGGCCTTCAGGGCCTCCACGCCCGCCGCGCGGGGGTCGGCCCAGCGCTCGCGCTCCTCGGCGATAGCCTGGCGCTCCGCTTCGCTCAGCATGGTGCCGATACCTTCCAGATTGGCGGGCCCGGTGTAGGAGCGGCGGCCCCCGCCGCGACCTGCCGAATTTTGGCTCCAATCGCGGCCGGGACGGCCGCTCCTACAACGGACTCCACCCTGTTTACGGCCACCTTCCCAATCCCTGCGGATGTGCTCTCATTGGCTGTTTGCGACGTAGACAGCGCAACTATGACGGCATACCGGGGCCGGTAGGAGCGGCCGTCCCGGCCGCGACCACCCGGGGCTTTGCACTGGTCGCGACGGGGGCCGTCGCTCCTACAGTTGCCCGGTTTTGCCTTGTAGGAGCGGCCTCCAGGCCGCGACCTTCCGGGGCTGGGCATCAATCGCGGCTCGGATGCTGCTCTGACCAGGGACTCCGGCCCGGTCCCGCGCGCCGTGTTTGTTCCTGCCGCCGTGCCTTCATTGGCGGGTCGCGGCCGGGAGGCCGCTCCTACAGGGGGCTGTTTCCCGCTTATCCGGCTCATCGGTCCACGTCCGCCATGACGAAGTCGATGGAGCCCAGGATGGCGATCATGTCGGCCACCAGGTGGTGCCGGGCCAGCTCCGGAAGCACCTGCAGGTGCGGGAACGAGGGCGTGCGGATGCGGGTGCGGTAGCTGGCCGTTCCGCCGTCGCTGGTGAGGTAGTAGCTGTAGGCCCCCTTGGTGCCCTCGATGGGCACCTCCACCTCGCCGGCCGGCATCACCGGCCCCCAGCTCACGCCCAGGAAGTGGGAGATGAGGCTCTCGATGTCGTGCAGGGCGCGGTCCTTGGGCGGCGGGGTGGTGAGCGGGTGGTGGGCCTTGTGCGGGCCGGGCGGCATGTTTTCCAGGCATTGGCGGATGATGCGCAGGCTCTGGCGCATCTCCTCCACCCGCACCGCGCAGCGATCAAAACTGTCGCCGCCCTCCGCGGTGGGGATATCGAACTCGAACTGGTCGTAGCCGGAGTATGGCCGCTGCTTGCGGAAGTCCCACTCCACGCCGCTGGCGCGCAGGTTGGGACCGGTGACCCCCCAATCGATGGCCTCCGCGGCGGACAGGACACCGATGCCCTCGGTGCGCCTGCGGATGGTCCGGTTGCCCAGCACCAGTTTGTCGTATTCGTCGAGGCGGGCGGGCATGTAGTCCAGGAAGTCCCGCACCAGTCCGTCCCAGCCCCGGGGCAGGTCGGCCGCCAAGCCGCCGATGCGGAACCAGGCCGGGTGCATGCGGAAGCCGCACACCGCCTCGATGATGTCGTAGATTTTCTGGCGGTCGGAGAACATGTAGAAGATGGGCGACATCTCGCCGATGTCCTGGGCGTAGGTGCCATAGAACAGCAGGTGGCTGGAGATGCGGAACAGCTCGCAGAGCATGACCCGCACCACCTGGACCCGCTCCGGCACCTCGATGCCGGCCAGCTGCTCCAGGGCCATGACGTAGGGCAGGTTGTTCATCACCCCGCCCAGGTAGTCCACCCGGTCGGTGTAGGGGATGTAGGTGTGCCAGCTCTGGCGCTCCCCCATCTTCTCCGCGGCGCGGTGGTGGAAGCCGATATCCGGTACCGACTCCACGATCTCCTCGCCGTCGAGCTGCAGCACCACCCGGAACACCCCGTGGGCGCTGGGGTGGTTGGGGCCCAGGTTGAGGAACATGAAGTCGGTGTCGTCGTGGCGGCGCTGCATGCCCCAGTTTTCGGGGCGGAAGCGCATGGCCTCCTGCTCGTAGTCCTCGCCCTCGTCGTCCAGGTGGTAGTGGCCCATCTCCGTGGCCCGGGCCGGGTGGTCCTTGCGCAAGGGGTGGCCCTGCCAAGTGGGCGGCAGAAGGATCCGACTCAGGTGGGGGTGGCCGTCGAAGCGGATGCCGAAGAGGTCCCACACCTCCCGCTCGTACCAGTTGGCCGCGGGCCAGATGGCGGTGGCGGTGGGTACGGTAAGGTCCGGCTCGGCCAGGGCCACCTTGAGGCGGACATCGGCGTTGCGGTCCAGGGAGAGGAGGTGGTAGACCACGGTGAAATCGGCGGCCGGCATCCCCTCCCGGCGGTGGCGCTCGCGTTCGTCCACGGCCGTCAGGTCGTAGAGCATCAGGAAGGGGGCGGGGACCTCCCGCTTAAGGAAGCCGAGGGCCGGCAGCAGGAGGTGGCGGTCGAGCCAGAGGGTGGGGATCCCGTCGGCCGTGGGCTGGGCGGTGAAGGCCTCGGGGCCGTAGGCCCGGTCCAGTTCCTCCTCCACCGTGGCCAGGGCGCCCATGGCTAGACGCCGTCCGG
The DNA here is from genome assembly GCF_001399755.1 of Thiohalorhabdus denitrificans. Taxonomy (NCBI): domain Bacteria; kingdom Pseudomonadati; phylum Pseudomonadota; class Gammaproteobacteria; order Thiohalorhabdales; family Thiohalorhabdaceae; genus Thiohalorhabdus; species Thiohalorhabdus denitrificans. The sequence goes on from NZ_LJCP01000009.1 coordinate 152,147, forward strand.
CTTGCGGTAGGTGGTGGCCTGCATGCGCTTCGCTTGCTTGCGGGCGCGCTGGCTGGGCCGGTGTGCGGGATCCGGTGGGGTCTCGCCCACGGTGCGCTCCAGGGGCCGGCTCTCGCTGCCGATGGCCTGCTGGAGGAGGGTCAGGCCCTCCAGCACGGCCTCGGGCCGGGGCGGGCAGCCTGGGACGTAGACGTCCACGGGGAGGAACTTGTCCACGCCCTGCACCACGCTGTAGATGTCGTACATGCCCCCGGAGTTGGCGCAGGAGCCCATGGAGATCACCCAGCGAGGCTCCATCATCTCGCCGTGCAGCCGCCGGATCACCGGGGCCATCTTCCTGAACACGGTGCCGGAGATGATGATCAGGTCCGCCTGGCGGGGGGTGGCGCGAAAGACCTCCGAGCCGAAGCGGGCGATGTCGTGGGGGCTGGTGAAGGCGGTGGCCATCTCCACGTAGCAGCAGGACAGGCCGAAGTTGAAGGGCCACAGAGAGTTCTTGCGGCACCAGGCCACCAGCTCGTCGAGCCGGGAGAGCAGCATGTTGCGCTCCATGGCCTCCTCCACAGAGCCGTATCCTGGCGTCTCGCTCGTCGGCCCCGAGGACTCCCCGACCTTTGTCATCCACCAGCGCATCAGGGGCTCCTGTCCGGGCGCTCCCCCCGGATCGGCCGGCCGCGGCCCCGCGGCGCCCAGTCCAGCGCCCCCACCGCCCATTCGTAGGCCAGCGCCACCGCCAGCACCACCACGAAAAACACCAGGGCCACGTAGCCCGCCCAGCCAGCCTCCCGGGCCGCCACGGCCCAGGCGAAGATGAATACCGCCTCCATGTCGAAGATGACGAAGAACATGGCCACCACGTAGAACTGCACCGAGGTCCGGAAGCGGGCGAACCCCACCGGCACGATCCCGGACTCGAAAGGTTCGGTGCGGCCCCGGCCGGTGCGCTTCGGGCCGAGGAAATGGCCGAGGGCCAAGGCGGCGGCCACCAGGGCGATGGCCGAGAAGACGTACAGGACGAAGGGCCAATAGGCGAGGGCGGCTGCTGGATCGCTGGGCAAGGAGCCGGTCCTGTTCCGTTGGTGGGGATCCCTTCCTTTCACCTAATGCGGGCGGCGTGGCGGGGTAAAGGCGGGAGGGCCCTAACGGGTCCGGCGGACATATGGAAGGGCAGCCAACGTGGGGGAGGGCCTCTCGATGACTCGTCTTCGCTTGCGATGGAGAAGCCGGTAGGCGGGCCGGGTGATTGTTCCGGGTCCCTACTGGCCGAAAATGTAGCGGCGGCCCTCCTCCGTCCGGCGTTCCAGGGCCTCGGGATCCTCCCGGAACATCCGCGCCAGCTCCTGCTCGCCATGTTCCTCCAGGGTCTCCAGGAAGATCCCGTCCACCTTCTGCTGCCATTGCCGGCGGAGCTCCTCCCAGTTGCCGGGGCCCTCGCCGGGCAGCCAGGGCTCCCCGCGCTCGAGGCCATGCTCCTCCTCGATGGCCCGCATCCTCCGGCTCAGGTTACGGAGCTCGCCGTCGCCTTCCATGGCCTCGTGGGCCTTCTCCTCCGCCAGCGTTTCCAGGGCCCAGACCTTCAGGTAGAGCAGGGCTTCCTCCGGGAGGGCATGGGCCGTCTCCCCCTGGTTGATATCGGGCAGCCAGTGGTTCTCCAAGCGGTCCACCAGGTCCTCGTCCGGGTCCTGACGGAGAAGGTCCCGGAAGAGGTCCGGCCATTGCTCCGCGCCCCGGGCGAGGTCCTCGCGCCGCTTCGCCCGACCCGTTTCCTTGTCGTGCCGGCTGCGGAGCATCCGCGCCTCGCGCCTCCGTGCCATGGGTCGCCCTCCTTGGCCCACCGATCCTGAAAGGTTGTTACCCCCAGTAAATGCCCTAGCGAAGCCGCTGCCAACCGGGGGCTTCGCTCCCCCAGGCAGGGCCGCATTCCGGCACCGGCTGTATGCTCCCGGGATGTTCCGGCTTGCTTCGGCGGGCGAGGTAGGGGGCATTCTGGAAGGGGGACCCCGAATCAACGGGGAGGAATACGGAATGAGCCTCCAGCTGGAAAGCTTTGATATCCCCGCCATCGGCGGAGTGGTGAAGATCGACGACAAGCGCCTCGCCTGGGTGGACGTGGAGCTCCACTTCGAGAACCCGGAGCTGGATACCCACCCCAATGTCCACTTCCGCGTGAACGTGCCCTACGGCAACGACTGGACCGTGGACCAGATCCACGAGGCGGCCCTGGAAAAGGTGCGGGAGCTGACGGCCATGACGGAGAAGCAGCTGGAAGAGAAGAGCCTGGAGGAGCTGCGACAGTACTCTCTGGAGTTCTAGGCCGGCGCTTCCGAGGCACTCCCAAGGTCCGCGGGAGCGGCCCATGACCGTGACGGTTCGCCGGGGTAGGCCGCCTGGGCCTTCCCCGGAACCGGGGCCCGCATGCTTTCCACAGCCAGGCAAGACGGTGGGGACACCGGCCCGGCCGCGCCCGGGGATGGGTCCGCCGGACTTCCGATGCTAGAATTCCCGGGACAAAGCCCCGGTAGCTCAGCAGGATAGAGCAACGGCCTCCTAAGCCGTAGGTCACAGGTTCGAATCCTGTCCGGGGCGCCAGGAAAATCAAGCCTCTAGAAGCCGGCTGTGCCCTCCTTTCCCGCCGGCTGTGTCAGTTTTGTGCCAGCGCCACAACCTCGGCCGGGGCCGCCCCGGTGTCCCCCGCGGCCGGCTCCCCGTCCAGGACCGCCGCGGCGGCCGCCAGCCGGTCGGGGGCGAGGTGGGCGTAGCGCTCGGTCTGGGTGATCGAGCGGTGGCGCAGCAGGTCGCGCACCTCGTACAGGGGCACCCCCGACATCACCAGCCAGCTCGCGAAGGTGTGGCGCAAGTCGTGGATCCGGAAGTCCACGATCCCCGCCGCCTTGCAGGCCGAGGCGAAGCCGTTTTTCACGTCGCCGAGCGGCTCGCCATCCTTCTTGGCGAACACCCAGGGGCTGTCCGGGCAATGCTCCGCCACCCATTGGCGGCGGCTCACCAGGGCGGCCCGGGCGGTGGCGTTCAGGGGTACCGAGCCCCGGCGGCGGTTCTTCTGGTGGCCCGGATCCAGAAACACCAGCCCCTGCTGGAGGTCCACCCGCCGCCACTCCAGGCGGAACAGCTCCCCGCGGCGCATCCCGGTGTACAGCCCCAGGCGGATGAGGTCCGCCAGGTGCGGGGCGCGGGTCCGCCCCGCCGCCTCGATCAGGCGGGCCGCCTCCGCCTTGGTCAGCCAGCGCAGCCGGCCCTCCGGCTCGGGCAGCCGGCACCCGCTGGTGGGGTTGGGCAGCTCCCACCCCCACTCCAGCCGGGCGTGGTTGATCGCCTTCGACAGCAGCCCGATCTCCTTGTTGACCGTGCTCGCCGCGGCCCCCGCGCGCTGGCGCTGGCGGGCGTAGCGGCGGATCTCGGCGCTCGTCAGGCCGTGGAGGTCCCGGCCGGAGAAGGCGGGGTAGAGGTGGCGCAGACAGAGGTTGTCCCGCTTCGGATCCCGTTCCCCGGCGGTGTCCTCCAGAAAGGCCACCATGAGCTCGTCGAAGGTGCGGGCCGCCGGGACGGCGAAATGCCGCCCCAGGAAGGCGTCCTGCTCCCACTGCCTCAGGAGGGCGGCCGCTCGATCCCAATCCGTCTGGCCAGTCGAGCGGCGGCGTCGCCGTCCGTCGGCGTCGTAGTACTGCGCCCAGATCTTGCTGGATCCATTTCGGTAGAAGAGGCGTCCTTCCCGGTGGCCGCCTCGTTCGGGCTGGGGCATGCGTCTCCTCCTTTCTCCTCGGCCGCCAGCCCTGCCTCGTTCTCGGAGGCATCGTAGCCAGGCGCGGCCCGGGTTTCCACCCATTGCTTCAACGAATCCACCACCACGCGCCGGGAACGGCCCACGTGGACGGTTTGGATCTCGCCGGCGTCGGCGAGGCGCCGGATGGTCGACGCGCTTACATCTAGCAGCTCCCCGGCTTTGGCGAAGTCCAGTGCGAGCGGATCCATGCTCCTCCCTCGGTCTTGGGTTTGCTGGGCCGGACCGCCTCCCGGGAGGCGGCCGTCTGGCCCCCCTGGAGCAACCCCCGTGCCAGCTCCCCCTGCGGCCGGGCGAGGGCCCCGCCCCGGGGCCCGGAGGTGCCGGGCAACCGGGGCGTGAGGGCAAGGTGGCCCCGCTCGGCGGAGGGGAGGTTGGCCCGGCGGCGGGCGGCGGGGTTAAGGCCCTCGGACCGTCAAAAGTCCGACAACTGTCCAGAAGTTGACGGGGACGGACGGGGGGGCACCGACCGGGGATGGATGGCGCCGTCCGGCACCGAAGGGACCGGTTTGGCGCCATTCGGCGCTGGGAGCCACCGCTGCCGGGCTTTCCGGGACAAATGGCGCCACCCGGCGCCCCGCCGCTCCGTCGAGCTGTATCGTCCCGGCGCCGGACGGCGCCATCGGGGCCCCCTGTCATTCTTCGGGACAGGGAAGGGGCTCCCCCTTCCGTTACATTTCCCCGCGGCGCCCAATGGCTGTAACGGGGGGAGGAAGCACTGGGGGGAGGAGGAACCGCCCGTGTAACGGCCCCGGGGCGGACCGTACCGTCCGGGCGGAGGAGGCAGGGGGGTCGGGACCGCGGGCCGGGCGCGGAAGGCCGACGCCCGTCGTCCGGGCTCCGGGAGGGGCACGGCGCCCGGGCCCGGGGGAGTGGTGCGGGGGATCTCCCGAGGCGGCCCGGCGGTCGGCGGGGGCGCCGGTACCCCGGGGCCTGGCCCCGGGTCCTGGAAGGAGCGGGGGGAAGGATCCGGGGGTCCCGCGGCGGGGACACGGGGGATAGTATGTAGGTAGTAAATACAACCTACTACCTACAAGGAGGCCCCATGGCCCTGTCCGAGGAGCAGCGACAGCGCATCTTCGAGGCCGCGGACGCCCTGGCGGAGCGGGGGGAGCGGCCCACCCTGGCCGCCGTGCGTGACGAACTCGGCGGGGGCAGCTACACCACGATCAGCGAGGGGATGCAGGCTTGGCGGGCGGCCCGTCAGCCCCGGCCCGAGGAGGCCACCCTCCCTGGGGAGTTGGCGGAGCAGGCCCGGGCCCAGGCCGCGGAGCTGTGGCAGGCCGCCCGGAAGCTTGCCCGGGAGGAGGTGGAGGCGGAGCGGGCGGCTCTCCACCAGGACCGCGAGGCGATGGAGCAGGCCCAGCAGGAGGCCGCCCGGGCCGCGGACCGGGCTGTCGAGGAGGCCGAACGATTGCGGGGGGAGCGGGACCAGGCCGCCGCCGAGGCGGAGAGCCAACGCCGGCGCGCCGAGGAGGCCGCCGCCGAGACGGAACAAGAGCGCCGCCGTGCCGAGCAGGCGGAGGCCGAGCGGGACCGGCTCGCCCAGCAGGTAAGCGAACAGGGCGCGCACCTGGAGCGCATGATGGGAGCCCTGGAGCGGATGGCCGTTCCCGCTCCGGAAGTGCCCTACGCAGGATCGGAGACCGGCCCGGCGGAGGAAGGCACCCCCGATGAGCCAGGATAGGGGAGACCGATAGGGCCCTTACGGGTCCCGGATCCGCCGATCTTTGTGGCCGGCACCCCCAAAGGCTCCCGGCCAATAAGGCCCCTCTGACGTCGCGGCATTGGAGTTGCCCCGTTTCAGTGGACAGGTAACAGTTTGGTTTACGCGGCATCCCGCCAGGCCGCTTCATAGGCCTTCGGGGCCTGCTGGCCGAGGGCGGAATGGCGGCGACTCGGGTTGTACCAGCCCTCGATGAATTCGAAGATCGCCCGCTTGGCCTCCGCATGGTTTCCGAAGCACTGGCGGTCGATCAATTCGCATTCGAGGGTAGCGAAAAAGCTCTCGGCCAGGGCGTTGTCGTAGCAATCACCGACTGAGCCCATGGATTGGGCCACGCCGGCCTCCTGGCAGCGCTGGCCGAACGCCAGCGACGTGTACTGGCAGCCCTGGTCCGAATGATGAATTACCGACTCCGGCTGGCGACTCTGAATCGCCATATCCAGGGCGTTTAGTACCAGCTCGGTGCGCATGTGGCCGGCCATCGACCAGCCGACCACCCCGCGGCTGAAGACATCGAGCACCACGGCCAGGTACAGAAAACCGGCGTCCGTGGGTACATAGGTGATGTCCGAGACCCAGAGCGTATCCGGTGCCTCGGCCTGGAAGTCCCGCTCCACCCGG